>JAFDZJ010000119.1 GCA_018266965.1 Bacteroidota bacterium | reverse complement strand
TATACTACTACTATAGTAGATGCTTGTGGATACACTGAAACTAGGGTTATGAATAATCCTTCTACAAATGGGGTTCCTAACATTACTATTGATGCTTATACAGGTGAAGCCTATTGTCCAATGTGGAAAGTTCCTGGGACTTCACAGGTAAGAGTGTATTTGGGTGGATATATAAAAGACCAAGTCAATGCTGTTGTTACTATAACCAGTGGACCTAGCAATGTAGGAGTTGCAGGTACGCATATTTGGAATGGAAATTACATGTATTGGACAAATATGGTAGATGGCACTTATACGGTTAGTATAGTTTCTTGTGGACAAACCCAAAATGCAACATTTACTGTTGCTAGTTCTCCAGGACAAAAACTACAATTAGGGTTATCATCATCTGCACAAAATGTTTGTGTGGGAAAAGGTAACATTTTAAGTAATATATCCTATAATGGAGGACATACTGTTTCAGTTGAATTGTATGATATTAATAATAATTTAGTATTAACTAGTCCAAGTGGTAATTTTTGGGGAATTGATAATGGGAAATATCATACAAAAATGAAGATTTCTGGATGTGGCACTTCTTTTTATGTTGATGGTAATGATGTTACTCTTGCATCTGGTGGTGCTATGAAGATTTCCTATGCTATTGGAGTAGTTTGTGAAGATGCTAGTGGCAATCCAACAACCACAGGTACGGCTTATGTTCAATTGGTAGGAGTAGCTCCTTATACTTTAAATTACAGAATCAAAGGCACATCAACTTGGACTACTATTAGTAATGCCAATCAGGATAATGTTATCACAGGTTTGCAAGCTGGTAATACTTATGACTTGCAATTTAACGATTCTTGTGGAGCACAGTATAATAGTTCTGTAAAAATAAGAACAATTGCTAAAGTAGGGTTGGTAACCAATTCCCAACCTTGTTACAACCAGCCTTTCAGCCTAGAAGCTATGCAATACCAAGGTGCTACATACCAATGGAGAAAAGGTAGTGCAACAGGACCAATCGTTTCAAGTACTTATAAGTATGATATCGCCAACTATACAGCAGCAGATGATGCTACTTATGTATGTATAATTTCTTGGGGTACTTGTGCAACTAGATATTTAACCATTGCAACAGATGGTAGCAAATGTGGACAGACACTATATACTCCTATTGTTGCTGCACCGGATATTAACCAAACTCCGGTAAATGTACCTGTGAGTGGTAATGTAAAAACCAACGATTCCGGAGATAACATTACAGTTGTTGCTTCAGAGCAAGATGGTGTTAATATACCAATCGGTGGTGCTGCAACTCAAGTTGCAGGAGTAGATGCACTAGGTAACCCTGTAGCCAATGCTGGTACTATAATATTGAATGCAGATGGTTCGTATGTATTTACACCAGCACCTGGTTTTGTAGGTACAGTAAATACTATTACATACAACATTAAAAGTAGTCAAGGATTTATTGCAAGCACAACTTTGGATATTACAGTAATTCCTGTAGTAAATCCTGCACTTAATAATGCTCCAATTGCTAATAACGATACTGCAACTACAGAAGTTAATACTCCTGTAACCTCTACTGTTATTAATAATGATAAGGATCCAGATGGAGATGCACTCACAGTAACAGGTGCTACCCAAATTGGTGGCAGTCCTCTAACTATTGGTACTGCTACTACTGTTAGTGGTGTCGATTCTTTAGGGAATACCGTTGCAAATGCGGGTACAGTTACCCTAAATGCTAATGGTACATATACCTATACACCTGCTACTGGTTTTGTAGGAACAGTTGATCCTATTAAATATACCATTAGTGATGGTAATGGTGGTACGGATAATGCTATTTTATATATTGATGTAACCCCTAACTCTGGTAATCAAACCTTTGCAAATGACGATGCTAACCTTGCACCAAAAGGTGTAACTATGTCTGGAAATGTATTAACCAATGATACCGATCCTGAAGGTAATACCCAAACAGTTACCGGAGCAACTGTTACCAATGTAAAAGGAAATCCAATTACCCCAATTACTGTAACTCCAGGAACGGCTACTAATATCCCAGGAGTTGGGGTACTTACACTTAATGCAAACGGTACTTATACATTTGTTCCTGCAGCAGGTTTTGTAGGTACAGTAGTTGTACCATATACTAAATGTGATAATGGTACACCAGTAGCTTGTGATACAGCAACTCTATATCTTACATCTTTGGACAGTGGTCCTGTTGCTACACCGGACATTAATCAAACTCCTGTAAATGTCCCTGTAAGTGGAAATGTGCTTACTAACGATTCTGGTAATGCCATTAAAGTATCTGCTGCAAGTCAAGGTTCTTCTATAATTACCATTGGAACTCCAACACAAGTTTCTGGCGTAGATGTGAACGGAAATGCAGTTGCTAATGCTGGTAGTATTACCATTAATCAAGATGGCTCGTATATTTATACTCCTGCTCCTGGTTTTGTAGGTAATGTTAATCAAATTAGTTATACTATAAAAGATTCTAGTAATAATCAGGTTAGCACTACTTTGGATATTACTGTAATACCATTGGTAAGTACAACTTCTAATGACGCTCCAATTGCTAATAACGATACTGCAACTACAGAAGTTAATACTCCTGTAAGTTCGACAGTTATTAATAACGATAGCGACCCAGATGGGGACACATTGACTGTAACTGGAGCAGTACAAACTGGAGGTGGTACACTAACTATTGGTACTGCAACTCCTGTGAGTGGTGTAGATTCTTTTGGAAATCCTGTTGCTAATGCAGGTACAGTGAAACTGAATGCAGATGGTACTTATACCTTCACACCGGCTAATCATTTTGTAGGAACTATCAATCCTATTAAATATACCATTAGTGATGGACATGGTGGTACAGATACAGCATTTTTGTATATTAATGTAACACCTAATTCCGGTAACCAAACTTTTGCCAACGATGATGCTAACGCAGCACCAAGAGGTGTTACAATGAACGGAAATGTGTTGTCCAATGACACCGATCCAGAAGGTAATACCCAAACGGTAACCG
>JAFDZJ010000118.1 GCA_018266965.1 Bacteroidota bacterium | reverse complement strand
TCCTACAAAACATCAAAGCTTTTTCTAAGTTTACAGGTGAAGAATTGGAAACTCAAAGGCAAGAAAAATTTATTGCCATGGGTAAATTCAAAGGATAATAAATAACTAAATTACTGTAAAGCTGTCGATTTTTCGATGGCTTTATTTTTCAAATCAATTTATAATAATGTTTTCAAAAAAAATAATTTTTGCATTTGCATTGTTGGTATCTTTACAATCGGTGGCTCAATCGTATATTCCTGCCTATCAAAGTAGAGCCAATATGGTAAGCCAAACCAATATTAACACTTTATTGCAAGATATAGAAAATTTAGGCGTAAAAACAACTGGTTCCGTCGCCAATAACAATGCACTACTATGGCTTAAAAACAAATATTTATCTTTTGGTTATACCGCCAGTCAAGTTCAGGAGATTCCTTTTTCTTATGCTACAGGTAGCGGAAATGTCAATTCAACCAATTTGGTAGTAACCAAAACTGGAACCGTATATCCTAATATATTTGTAATTGTTTGTGGACATTATGATAGTATTGTAGGTCCTGGCGTCGATGACAATGGTAGCGGTGTGGCTTCCATCTTGGAAATTGCTAGGATACTGAAAGATGTCCCAACGGAATATTCCATTAAATTTATTAATTTTTCAGGAGAAGAACAAGGTTTGAAAGGGAGTTATAACTATGTTGCCAATGTTGTAAATGCAACCAATCCCAAAATGAATATAAAAGTAGTTTTCAATCTGGACCAAGTAGGAGGGAAAATTGGGAACAACAACAACACTATCTATTGCGACCAAGACCAAGGAGGATTATCCAGTAACAATGCAGCTTCACAAGCAATGACACAACAATTGGCAAATTGTACAGCACTTTATTCGCCATTATTAACCGCTTTTGATCCTGCTTATGCTTCCGACTATATTCCATTTGAACAAAATGGCGAAGTTATTACCGGATACTACGAATATATACGAAGCTATACCGAGCATACAACAAATGATACCTATGCCAATGTGGACATAGTATATGTGAAAAATGTAGCGATGGCAGCAACTGGAGCCGTACAACATTTTGCTGTTGCACAAACGACACTTTCCACCAAAGAGAGTGCGATGTCCGACAATGATGCAAATTTTTACCCTATTCCTACCACTTCCCTACTGAATATTGATTTTGTAAAATTGGGAAAAGAAAATTTTTTGGTAGAAATATATGATATGTCAGGAAAATTGGTAATTTCCGAATTCAATAAAAAACAAATCAATGTTTCTGGATTAGAGAATGGAGTTTATCTTGCAAAATTGACTGTCGGAGATAAAATTTATCGTAAAAAAATTGTGATAAAGAAATAAAACAATTTCAATTATTATAAAAACAAAATGCTATCCTCAATGATAGCATTTTTTGTATTAATCGGTTAGTGATATAGTAACATTGGTATTAATAACCCTTTCTTGCTGGTATCTAGAAGTACAAACCGTGGCAGATAAAGAGTAGTTTCCTTTCAATACATCAATATAATTTTTCCCATTCGCCGGGACTTCCAACGAATAATTATTCTTCCCAATAATTTTTAAAGTAAAAGCACATCTGGACTTGTTTTCTATAATAAGAACTGCATTTTTAGAATTAATATCAGGATTGAGGATAGCATTGAGAATGTCGGCTGTTTTTTTATTTTTTGAAGGCTTGCCTATGTTTTTTTCCGTAGAAACTTTACTAGAAATGCTATTTTCAGGGATAGAACCAGGGTTGATGAGTTTCAGTAATTTTATTTTCAACTCATTATTTCTAGGATTGTTGGGGTTGCTTTTCAAGAAAGTAGCAATTACTTTTGGGTCATTGCTTTTGGAAGCTTCCTCAAAAGTATAAGTTGCAGGAATGTTGGTTTCTTTTTTTTGACCAAACGAAAAGATATTTAAACTTAAAAATAAAGCAACTAAAAGATTTTTTTTCATATTTTTTCATATTTTGTTGGCTGTGAAATTAATATTTTTTTATTATACCTCAACATTTTTTTCAGTTTATTTGAAAATTTGTATCTTTGCATCGCTTAAAAATAAGGGCAAAACCGATTACGAATTTATAAAAAATAACCAATATGTACACACCAGTTGCGGCAGATGTTGCCAAACTAAGAAACACGACAGGTGCAGGAATGATGGACTGCAAAAAAGCTTTAGTAGAAGCAGAAGGAGATTTCGAAAAAGCAATCGATATCCTTAGAAAAAAAGGACAAAAAGTAGCTGCAAACAGAGCTGATAGAGAATCTACCGAAGGAGCAGTAATTGCAAAAGTAAACCAAGACAACACAATGGGAGTAATTATTACCCTAGGTTGCGAAACTGATTTTGTAGGAAAAAATGACGCTTTTGTTGAGTTAGCTCACGAATTGGCAGAACAAGCACTTGCTTATTCTACTAAAGAAGAGTTTTTGGCTTCTGATTTCCATGGAATGACTGTTGCTGAAAAATTAATAGAACAAACAGGTGTAATTGGAGAGAAAATAGAAATCGGTGCTTTTGAAAGAATCGAAGGTCCTTTCCTAGGTGCTTATATCCATGCTGGAAACAAAATTGCTGCTATCACTGCTCTTTCTGCTCATGTTGATGGTGCTTCGGATGCTGCAAAAGCAGTATCTATGCAAGTTGCAGCCATGAATCCTATCGCATTGGACGAAACTCAGGTTTCCCAAGAAATCATTAATAAAGAATTGGATATAGAAAGAGAATTACTTATGAAAGAAGGTAAGCCAGAAAATATTATTGATAATATCTTGAAAGGTAAAATGCAAAGATTCTACAAAGACAATACTTTGGTACACCAATCTTTCATCAAGGATAATGCTATATCTGTTGCAGATTTTGTAAAATCTGTAAACGCTGATTTGAAGGTAGTTGGTTTCAAAAGAGTTAGTCTAGCTTAATTCTTTTATTAAATATTTATTAACTCCACAATTTTTGTGGAGTTTTTTTATTTTTATTTGGTTATTAATACTTATTTTTGTTTCCCATTTTTAATTTCAACCAATGAAAAAGTTATTAGCTGTTCTTTGTTTTTTTATCTATTCATTTTCCAATGCACAATTAGATACCGAACATTGGTTTGCTCCTGTTTGTTCGAGAGCGGGAACCTCTGCATTGCAAAGTGTTCTTTACCTTTCTACCAACGAAGTTACACCTTTTACAGTACAAGTTTTCAGTGATAATATTCTTATTTCTACGGTTACTTTGAGCCAAGGAAATCGACAAAAAGCAGATATCCCGGGAAGTTACATGCTTACCAGTAAGTCTGTGGATTTATTTACCCCAAATGGAATGGGACTTTTCGTGAAAGGCTCAAAGAAATTTTATGCTAATTATAGATTTTCAGTAACCAATCATGCGGAAATCATTACTTCCAAAGGATTGGCAGGTTTAGGAAAAAAATTCTATGCAGCAATGGCACCTCTTACAGCATCTGCTGCGTATGTCAATGCTACAATAGGGATTATAGCAACCGAAGACAATACAACTGTTGCTATCTCTGGTTACAATCCAGGAGTTGTATTTTCTAATGGTAGTAGTACGATACCTGCAACCATTACACTCAACAAAGGTCAATCTTATATCATCGATGCGGTTAGTACAACTGCTAATGCCAATCTCAATGGCTTGATTGGAACCAAGATTGTTGCCGACAAACCAATTTCCGTATCCAATGGAAATTATAATGCCATCTATACTATTTATAATTCCTCCAATAATGATATTTTGATGGATCAGTCTGTCCCTACGGATAGGCTAGGAAAAGATTTTGTTTTGGTTAAAGGAAATGGTCCTCAAAATTCCGGAATGGAACAAGCCTTGGTTGTGGCAACGGAAAATGGAACTACCATCAATGTGAATGGTACAAATTCAGGAATTACACTTAATGAAGGAGAATATACACTTATCGATGGTATCAATTACATCAACCAAGGAAATGGGCATTATAATATGGCTATCAATACCAATAAAAATGCCTATGTCTATCAACTATTGGCAGGTGCAGCAACAGGAACTGTATATGCAACAGGTGGTATGAATTACATTCCGCCATTGAGTTGTTTTTTACCAAATAGTGTTGGAGAAATTGGTTACATTAACCAGATTGGAAATGATAATTATAATACCAAACTCAATATACTTACCCAGACTGGTGCTACTGTTACGGTTAATGGAGCTGCAATAGCAGCAGTAAATGGACCTTATCCTGTTACAGGAAACACAAATTGGGTTTCTTATTCTATTCCTAATGTAACTGGCAACATAACAGTAAATTCTAACAAATCAGTAACAGCAGGTATTGCTGCTGGAAGTGGTGCAGTTGGTTATGGAGGTTACTTTGCGGGATTTTCATCTGTACCAGCAATTACCAAAACCGGAAATTGTTACGCTGGTGTAAAATTACAAGTGGACAATACTTATGATTCTTATCAATGGTACTTGAATGGGGTGGCTATTCCTGGAGCTACTACTTTTTTCATTGACCCGGAATTATATGGGTCTGGAAATTATACGGTAATGATTACCAAAAATAATTGCGACTCCAAACTTACCGGGATTTATGCTTATACAGTTTGTCCACCAATGCCAACAGTAACCTACAATATTGGTTCTTGTAATTCCAAAACTATTACTCCTGCTTTTTCAATCAGCACAACACAAACCATCAACCCTGCACAAACACAAGTTGTAGGCCCACCAACAATTGGTACTGCAACAGTTAATAATACAACCGGAATTATTACCTATACTCCAAATGCAGGTCTTACCAACAATGCAACCGATACATTTGTCTATTATATAGAAGGAAATGGAAATCCTGCAGCCAACCAATATATAAAAGTGGTGGTAAATATTAATGTGTTACATGTGAATAATGCTGGTCCTCTGTCTTCATGTGCAGATGCTAATGGTAATGGGATTTTCAATCTTACTACTGCTTCGGTTACAACAGATGCCGGTGCTACTATTAATTATTTTGCAAATGCCAATCTTACAAACCCTATCACTACGCCAGCAACCTATAACGGACCTGCAGGTACAATCCATGCACAGGTAACTTCTTCCTATGGTTGTACCGCTGTTGTTCAGATTTCATTACTTACACAACCGCAACCCAATATCCATACCAATACCTACAATGGTGCAATTTGCGACAATGACTTGGACGGAGTAGTTGCCGTAGATTTTTCTACTGTTACTCCTCAAATTGTTACTAATCCAACTCAATTTGTGATCAAGTATTATTTGAGTCAAGCAGATGCAACTGCTGGTAATAACAATAATTTGCCAAATAACTGGACTTATAATGCTACAACAATTGTATATGTAAGAGTAGAAGGTTTGCCGGGGAATTCGTGTCCTCCAGCCTTTGGGCAAATTCAATTTTCTATTGGTACAAAAATATCATTAACTACAAATAATGCAACAACTTCTGTTTGTGATAACGATTTGAATAATACCGAAAATATTAACCTTAATGATTATAAAAATCTATTTACCAACGATCCAAATGTAACTTTGACATTTTATTCGACATTGGCAAATGCACAAAATGCACAAAACCCTATTTCTGCCAATCAAACTATCGGATTGGCAGGAGGTACTTATTATATAAGATTTCAAAATAATACAGAATGTCCTGCAATTGCCACTTTGGTAGTACAAATGAAACAGCCAAAAGCCTCTTTGGTATTGGTTAATCAGACGGTTTGCAACAATACCAATGCTATCCTAGATGTTGGAGCTGGTTTTGATGCAATTGTTTGGAGTACAGGTGCTACCACACAAACTATTTCTGTACCACCAGGAAATTATTTTGTGGATTTAACCTTCAATGGTTGCGTGTATAGACAATTCGTTACAGTTACAGGAGTAGCAGCTCCAACTGTTAATACTACTAATTTTAATGGGGCAATTTGTGATGATGATTTAGACGGTTCGGTTACTGTTAATTTTTCAACCGTTACTCCACAGATTGTTAATAATCCAGCTCAATTCCAAGTAAGATACTATCTTACCCTTGCCAATGCAACTGCTGGAAATAATATTACCTTGCCCAATAACTGGTCTTACACAACTGCAACAACAGTATATGTTCGGGTTGATGGATTAACTGGAAATTGTCCTCCTGCAATTGCTCAATTACAATTCAGTTTCGGTGCAAAAATACAGTTACTCACCACACAAGCAACTCAATCGGTTTGTGATGCTAATTTGGACAACAACGAAACTGTTACACTTACAGATTACAAACCATTATTTACCAATAATCCAGCCGTAATTCTCACCTTTTATACTACCCTTGCCAATGCACAAAACGGAACTAATCCAATCCCTGCAATACAAAATATAGGACTTGCAGGAGCTATTTTTTATATCAGATTTACAAGTCCAAATG
Source organism: Bacteroidota bacterium (assembly GCA_018266965.1). Lineage (GTDB taxonomy): Bacteria > Bacteroidota > Bacteroidia > Flavobacteriales > Weeksellaceae > Amniculibacterium. The sequence continues at coordinate 1,778 of JAFDZJ010000118.1, read as the reverse complement.
CTTGTCCGGAAGTTGCGAAATTAACCATCAATTTGGTGCAACCAAAAGCATCAACAACCCTTGTAGATAAAATTATTTGTCCAGAGAAAAAAGTAGATTTGGATGCTGGAGCAGGATTTACCAGCTATCTATGGAGTACAGGAGCAACAACCCAAATTGTAAATGTTGGGGTTGGAAACTATTGGGTAGATTTAGGTTTCAATGGTTGTGTATATCGACAATTGGTTAGCATTACTGCTGCTGCAAATCCTGTAATAAACAAAATAGAAATCAATGGGCTTAGTGCTACCATTCATGTTTCCGGAGGTACGCCACCTTATCTATATTCATTGGACGGTATTAATTATCAAAACTCCAATGTATTTACAGGTCTTACTAGAGGAATACATCAAGTTTTCGTATTGTCGTCAGATAGATGTACACCTGTTACCAAAGAGTTTTTGGTACTAAATTTACAAAATTTCATCACTCCAAATGGAGATGGATACAATGACTTCTTGGACTATTCAGACCTTAGAGTTAAGAAAGATGTTTCAATAGAAATATTTGATAGATATGGAAAAACGGTTTATAAAAACCAAGGAAACAATTATATTTGGGATGGTAAAGTTGGAGGAAGACCACTGAATACAGGAACTTATTGGTATATTCTGAAATGGACAGATCCAGATACCAATGAAAATCAATTGTACAATGGTTGGATATTACTAAAAAATAGGGACTAGTTTTGATGTAATTCCTTGTATAAAATTTAATTCAATATGCTCTAATCACAAAATACTTGGTTATTTTTTTAGATTAGAGCATTTTTATTTGGTTTAAATTTATTTTGGAAGATTCAAACTAGCAAGAACAATTTCGGTATCAGAATAAATATAAACTTTCATAACAGCTCCTATTTTTAAGTACTATTGCACCCAATTTTAAAATCAATCGAAAGAAACACAATTTTAAATATTTGGGCGTGTCCACGATTCCCACTTCATTGCCAACGCAATCGTGGTCGGGCTATCCGCTATATCTTTTGCCCCAAACCTTTTCCCATTCCAGCAAAAGGATGTCGCTACTATCCCTCACGCAAGGTAGTGATTAAGATTTAGGTTAAGGTTAAGTTCAAGATTGAGAATTCTGAAAGTTGTTAAGGACTAAAAACCAAAGATAAAGATTGAGATATAGTTTAGTAGTTAAAAAGTAACGACATCAAAAGCATACGGTAACAACCCTATGAAATAGTAAAAGATAAACCCAAATTAAGGTTGCGATTTACAAATAGTTAAGTATTTAAAAGCTACAAAGTAGCGACATCAAAAGCATAGGGTAACAACCCTATGAAATAGCAATAGTAAAAGATAAACCCAAATAAATAAGGTATTTGAGATTAGCTCCGTAGGAGTAAACTGTTAATAGAATTGCATTAATAAACTCATTAAAGCTCCGTAGGAGCGACCTTTTTAATCGCATTAAACATTATAATTAATCTCCAAAGTTTTATAATAAACGCAATAAAATTTTATCCAACTCATGGCTGAAAGCCGAATATATCCAAACTCTAATGCTTCGCCTTGGGAAATAAAGAGTGCTTGTCTTTTCGAACGAGATATCTACTCTCCATCTCGTGAAATTAAAACACAAAAAAACCTCATACAAAATGTAGAGACCACTGAAAAAGCATCTTCATTTTGAATGAGATTTAATTTCAGGCAAGAATTAAGAGCTTATTACACGACTTAAAAATCGGTAATAAGCTCTTTATATTTTTTGAAGTTCTAAATTTAGAG
>JAFDZJ010000117.1 GCA_018266965.1 Bacteroidota bacterium | reverse complement strand
TAGAAACTAGAAACTAGAAATTAGAAACTAGAAGTTAGAGATTAGAGGGAAGAAATTAGGAAATAGAAATAAAATTTGTATTTTTACAAAAGTATTTTATAGCTGATTTTAAACCAATTCTAAAATCTAACTTCTAAAATCTAATTTCTAACTTCTAATTTCTAACTTCTAAAATCTAACCTTTAACATAAAAAAATTTAAAATAAAATGGACAACAATCAAAATCCACAAGACGGAAACATTAACATCCAATTAAACGAAATGGTAGCTGCAGGTGTATATTGCAATCTAGCATTGGTAAACCACTCTCCATCTGAATTTGTATTGGACTTTATACAAATGATGCCAGGTGTACAACAAGCCAATGTAAGATCAAGAGTTATCATCGCTCCTCTACACGCTAAAAGAGTATTGGCAGCTTTGCAACAAAATATCGCAAACTACGAAAAACAATTCGGAGAAATAAAAGAAGTTGAGCCTTTCGTATTAGGTGGAAACAATGTTAATGCTTAATATTAACAACAGTTTTTAATATAAATCCCGGCTTTGGTCGGGATTTTTTTATTAAATTTAAAAATTATAAAAACTGTAATACAACAAAGATGCAATTAAGAAAAATCATACATATCGATATGGACGCTTTTTTTGCATCTGTTGAGCAAAACGACTTCCCCGAGCTAAAAGGAAAACCAATTGCGGTAGGTGGAGAACACAGAGGTGTAGTTGCAGCAGCAAGTTACGAAGCAAGAAAATTTGGCGTGAAATCGGCAATGCCTAGTAAAACAGCAAAAGAAAAATGCCCAATATTGATATTTGTACCTCCAAGATTTTCACGGTACAAAGAAATATCACAACAAATTAAAAGTATATTTTTAGAATATACGGATCTGGTGGAACCATTATCATTGGACGAGGCTTACTTAGATGTTACCGTTAATAAAAAAAATATATCGTCAGCCAATGATATTGCTAGAGAAATAAGAGCAGAAATTTTTAACAAAACAGGACTTACTGCATCGGCAGGGATTTCCACTAACAAGTTTTTAGCCAAAATAGCTTCGGATATCAACAAACCCAATGGACAAAAAACCATACACCCTCAAAATATATTATCATTTTTAGAAAAACTACCAATAGAAAAATTTCATGGAATAGGAAGTGTAACAGCAAATAAAATGCACAGTTTGCATATCTATAATGGTAAAGATTTAAAGGAAAAATCATTGGAATTTTTAACCCAACATTTTGGAAAAAACGGTTCTTATTATTTTTCTGTTGTAAGGGGAATACATTTTGGAGAAGTCCGCCCCAATAGACTACAAAAATCAGTAGCTGTGGAACATACTTTTTGGAAAGATATTTTTGATGATGTTGTTGTAATAGCAGAATTGAAAAGACTTTGCGAAGAATTGCAGATGAGATTGTCTAAAAAAGAAATAAAAGGAAAAACGATAACTCTAAAAATAAAATATAAAGATTTCTCGCAATATACCAGAAGTCGAACACAAGACTATTATGTGGAAAATGAACTTTTGGAAATTGTTCTACAACTTTGGGAGTATAGACCATACGACAGAGCTGTTAGACTTTTAGGATTATCAATTTCTAATCTTAACATCAACGAGAAAAAGAATATTTCTATACAATTGAAATTACCATTCGAAGAGGGTTTTGGTTAATGGAATTGCATTTCAAAGAGAAAAAATAAATTAATAAAAAATTATTCAGGCAAATCCACCAAAGAGTCTTTGAGTTTAGACAACTCGGATTTTACAAAAACCAATCTATCCAACAATGAAACAGTTTCTGGAATTTTGGTATTTGTAGTAAGAGCAATCCTAGCACCATCTAAAGTGTATCCCTTTTCTTTCACAAGATAATAGATTATTTTTAAATTCTTAATATCCTCTGGAGTAAAATATCGATTTCCTTTTTTGTTTTTCTTTGGCTTCAGGATAGGAAATTCTTGCTCCCAATACCTCAACAACGAAGCATTTACATCAAAAGCTTTAGCTACTTCTCCTATGGAATAATAGAGTTTGTCCGGCAGATTAATATTCATTAAATAAATAATTTAGGATTAAAAATAATTCTTTACAAGAAACCCACATTGGTAATTTCGCCTTTTTTTATTAAAACTAAAAAAAATAAAACCATTTGGTTTTCTTGTGTTTGCAATTCAATTGGAGAATTTTTCATGCTAATTTTGTATCTATTCACAATATTTTTCGTGGTATAGTCCAGGAAATTGGGTTGGATAGTTACCAAAATAGCTTCTCCTACAAAAGATTGAAAAGAGAGCGTTGTCCCAAACAATCCATAATCCAAAAAAGCAAATTTTCCTAAATTGTGATATTCTCCAAACTGAAAATTTCTCAACAATGGAAAAGCATCTTCGTGTTGCAAACCAATCTCTACTCGTCTGAATCCAGGCTGTGAACTGTTGTCCAAATTCTTAATAGAAGTCATCACTTTTGTGAACTTTTGGTACATCAATTTATCGCCACAATTTCCCAAAAACTCATTTATTGCCAACCTAATCATCTTACTAGTTTTGGAACAATGTCCAAATTCCGTACTATTCTCTTTTACTTTTTTATAATTAGGATTATTAGCTAGTCCATCTTTACTGAAACCGCTTTTTCTTCTAACTACAGGGATACCATTCAGAATGTAATAGACCAAATCTTCTTGCTTCTTTTCAATTTCTATTGGTGTTATATTTTTTGACATGAATAAATTCCAAACAACAAATTTATTTTTTTTAACCGAACTTTCAAAACTCTTGTTATTCATTTCTTAAAATATTTAATCTATATTTGTAGCGTATTTTATCAAAAATGAGAGGATTAATAGGTTTTTTGGCATTGTTAGTAGTATTGGTTTCTTGTGGTGCTAGTAAAAATACCCATCATAACAATACGACATCAACTCATATCAACGAAAGCCAAAGAAATCTAGTATCCTATTTCAAAGGAGTCCCAACTTCCAAAATGAAAAACAGACTGAAAAACGCCGAAGCACTGCTAGGTATTCCCTACAAATACGGAGGAACTACAACAGATGGATTCGATTGTTCTGGACTTGTTTGTAAAGTTTTTGAAGAAAAAAACATAAAATTCCCAAGAAGATCAATAGACCAAGCACAAATGGGACAAGCAATACCTACGGAAAAAATCCAACCTGGTGATTTACTTTTTTTTGCAACCTCCGGAGGAGATAAGGTTTCGCATGTAGGCATTGCAAAAGAGATTGAAGATACTGGAGAAATAAAATTTATCCACGCTTCTACTTCCAAAGGGGTGATGATTTCCTCTCTGAGTGAAAAATATTGGAACAAAGCTTTTCTTTTTGCTAGGAGAACAGACAACTGATTTTGTTAAATTTTAAAATAAATAATAATGTTACAACAGACCATAGAAAAAATATGGGACAACAGAGCCTTACTACAAGAATCTGCTAACCAAGAAATTATTCGAGATGTTATCAATCAATTAGATCAAGGAGAATTGAGAGTTGCCGAACCAACCGAAAATGGATGGAAAGTAAACGAATGGATAAAAAAAGCAGTAGTGATGTATTTCCCAATCCAACAAATGGAAACAATAGAGGTAGGTTGTTTTGAATTTCATGATAAAATTCCTTTGAAAAAAAATTACGCTGAAAAAGGGGTGAGAGTTGTTCCACATGCAATAGCAAGACACGGTTGTTTTGTAGCACCAGGAGTTATTATGATGCCTTCTTATGTCAATATTGGTGCTTTCGTAGATAGTGGAACCATGGTGGATACTTGGGCTACTGTTGGATCTTGTGCCCAAATTGGAAAAAATGTACATCTGAGTGGAGGTGTTGGCATTGGTGGAGTTTTGGAACCACTACAAGCAGCTCCTGTAATCATAGAAGACGATTGTTTCATTGGTTCCAGATGTATAGTTGTGGAAGGAGTTCATGTAGAGAAAGAAGCTGTACTTGGTGCTAATGTTGTCCTAACAGCTTCTACCAAAATAATTGATATTACCGGAGAACAACCTGTAGAACTGAAAGGTAGAGTCCCAGCAAGATCGGTTGTGATACCTGGAAGTTATACCAAAAAATTTCCCGCAGGAGAATATCAAGTCCCTTGTGCATTGATAATCGGACAAAGAAAAGAATCCACAGACAAAAAAACCTCTCTGAATGACGCTCTTAGAGAAAATAATGTAGCGGTTTAGTAATTCATTGAACAAAAGAAAACAGCCTTGTGAAATATTTTTCGCAAGGTTTGTTGTTTTAGTTGAACTTTATTATTTTTACCAAAAACTAAATCTAACTTCTACTGTGAAAGAAAAAATAATACAATTTTTCACGAATTACAAAATTATTTTTGGCATCTATATTTTGGTCGCTGGTTTTACAGCATTTTCAAAATTCAAGAGAGGTCCACAAGCATATAACAATTACTTGTTGTACAAAAGTGTATTTACCCATACCTTGGAGAAAAAAAATATTTTCGCTCTCTACCCGGATTTATTTTTTGATTGCAACCACTATGGCGTATTTTTCAGTGTACTCATAGCACCTTTTGCAATTTTTCCAGATGCAATAGGTATGATATTATGGAATATTGCCAATGTACTAATTTTTTTATTTGCCATTTACAAATTCCCGTTTTCCAATATTCAAAAATCACTTTTTGCTTGGCTATGTTTGCAAGAATTTATTACCGCTGCACTGTATTTCCAATTCAACATTGCACTTACGGGATTACTAATGTTATCGGCAACTATGGTATTAAAAGGAAAGGAAGTGCAATCCGCATTGGCTATCATGATTGGTACTTTTGTGAAAATCTATGGCATTGTTGGTCTTTCAGCTTTTCTGTTTATGAAAAACAAAATAAAATTTGTATTGGCAAGCTTGGGATTAGCAATATTGTTTTTTGTATTACCAATGCTTTTGTCCGATACACATTTCGGTATTCAATCTTATGCAGATTGGTACATTTCATTATCTGAAAAAAATATCGAAAATGGGATTTTGGGTTCCAGACAGGATTACTCTGTAATGGGAGTATTCCGAAGGGTTTTGAACGATGCAACCCTGCCAACCTTATGGTTTCTTGTTCCTGGACTTGTTATTTTTTTCCTGCCTTACATCAGGACAAAACAATATATATTCCCAGCATTCCAAATGATGATATTGGCTTCTACCCTATTATTTTTGGTATTATTCAGTTCCGGTTCCGAATCCCCTACCTATATTATTGCAGTTGCAGGAGTGATGATTTGGTTTTTGATGCAAAAAAAGAAATCCAAATTGGATATTGGACTTTTGATATTTGTAATTGTATTAACTTGTTTTGGATTTTCGGATTTGTTTCCGAAATTTGTAAAAGAAAATTACATCATGAAATATTCATTGAAAGCGGTTCCTTGTATATTGGTTTGGTTAAAAATAAATATTGAATTGCTTACCCGAAATTTTGAACAGGATTATAAACTCTCAATATGAAATTAATTTCAATAGTAATTCCTGCCTACAACGAAGAAGGAAACCTCGACAAAATAAGAGAAGAAATCGATAAAACTTTTATCGATTTACCACAATACAATTACGAAATTATTTTTGTAAATGATGGAAGCAGGGACAAAACTCAATCTATCTTGGAGCAAATGGGAAAGGATTTCCCTACAGTAAAATATTTGGAATTTTCCAGGAATTTTGGACATCAACACGCTGTAAAAGCAGGACTGGATTTTGCTACTGGCAATGCCGTAATATCTATGGATGCCGATCTACAACACCCACCACAATTGATACCAGAACTGGTACAATATTGGGAAAAAGGATATGACATTGTCTATACCATCAGAAAATACAACAAATCTGTTTCTTGGTTTAAGAAAAAAACTTCAGATTTTTTTTATAAAATCTTAGTAACCCTTTCCGATGTAGAATTGGAAAAAGGCAGTTCGGACTTCCGATTATTAGATGCTTCCGTAGTCGAGGTAATGCGACAAGCAGGAGAGTCCGACCTTTTCCTTAGAGGATTGAGCAAATGGGTTGGCTTTCGACAAAAAGCAATTTCCTACACCGCAGGTGATAGGTTTACTGGAGAAAGTAAATATAATTTGAAAAAAATGCTGAAATTTGCTTTTACAGGCATTACAGCATTTAGTATAAAACCATTGTATCTAGCTTCCTATCTAGGATTTTTCTTTTCATTCCTCAGTTTACTTTATATCCCTTATGTTATTTTTGCATTCATCAACAAAACAGAAATATCCGGTTGGGCATCACTAATCATGACGGTAGTTTTCTTTGGAGGACTTCAACTTATAATACTCGGGATATTAGGGATATACATCGGGAAAATGTTCAAACAACTTAAAAACAGACCAAACTACATTGTAAGGTCCAAAAACTTTTAGCAACAAGTATGAAAATTGGTTACGATGCAAAACGATATTTCCATAACAGTTCTGGACTGGGCAATTACTCAAGAGATTTAGTAAGAATTTTAGCTGAAAACTATCCAAAAAACAGCTATTTGTTATTAGCAAAAAAAACTTCAGAAAGATGCCTAAAATTTTTAGAAAATCCTAGCATTTCTTTTCAGAAAATCACAAGTGGAATACTTGGCAGACAACTAAAAATGGGTATTGACGCACAAAAAGAAAACTGCGATATATTCCATGGACTCTCCGGTGAATTGCCTCTAAAATGGAACAAAACACCTATTAAGAAAATTGTTACCATACACGATGTTATTTTTTTGAAGTATCCTAAATTTTATTCCTTTTTTGATAAAAAAATTCATACTTGGAAATTTCAAAACGCTTGTAACCAGGCAGATATTGTAATTGCAATTTCGTTACAAACCAAAAAAGATATTATAGAATATTTCAAAATTCCAGAAGAGAAAATAAAGGTAATATACCAAACTTGTCATACTGCTTTCAAGGAAAAATACTCAACTATTGAGCTGCAAAATATCCGTGAGCAATATCAACTACCCGAAAAATTTTTGTTAAATGTTGGCACGATAGAAGAAAGAAAAAACTTATTTTCTGTTGTGAAAGCAATTGCAG
>JAFDZJ010000116.1 GCA_018266965.1 Bacteroidota bacterium | reverse complement strand
GTCCAATGAAAAAGTATTTTTGGTCAATTCTTTTTTTTGAATTAATTTTAGACCGTGAAAAACAGTCGGATTGGTCTTATTAATTAATGGATTTTTCATATATTTATCAAAAATAAATATTTTTATTGAAAAAAAAAATTTAAAAAGAATAATCTAAAATTTAAAAATAATCAATTATGAAAAAATTATTATTCAGCTCATTTATTATAATGACATTGGTGGGTTGCAAAAAAGAAACTCCTACATCTACCGAAAACACCTTGGACAAAGATAGCACAACTGCTACCAGTACAACAGAAAGTACAACTACTCCACCTGTTGCAATGGCGGAAATAGATCTAAAACAAGCCAATGAACTTCTGAAAACCAAACAGAATGACACTTTGTATGTTACCAATTTTTTTGCTACTTGGTGTGGACCTTGTATGAAAGAAATTCCCCATTTCAAAGAGAAAATGACTGAACTAAAAGACAAACCTGTAAAATTTACCTTCATAAATTTGGACAACAAGGAAGATTGGAATACAGTAGTAAAACAATTCGGCGAAGAGAGTGGACTATCTAAAAATATAGTTTTGATAGATGGTTCTATTTTGAATCCAGATTTTTTTAAACAAAATTTCAAAACTTGGACTGGCGAAAGTATTCCTTTTACTTTTATGAAAAAAGGAGACAAAACAAATGAAACAGTAGGCTCTATGTCCAAAACAGATTTGGATGAGAAAATTGCTTCATTACTAAAATAAAAAAATATCAATTCCATCTTTTTTAGATAATTTCATCTAGAAAAGATGGTGTTTTTGAGTAACAATTTCAATTATTACAATGCTAAAAAACTTTAAAATCACCTTATTTTTTTTACTGTTTCTCATCATTGTATGTTTTATTATCAATTTGAATGTTGGATATATCTCTATAGATTTTTCTTCGATATTTCAAGACACAACACAATCTACTATCGTTTGGTTACGGATCAATAGAGTGATTGCTATTCTATTAGCAGGTATAGCAATTCCTACTTCCGGATTTTTATTACAAGAATATTTTCAAAATCCTTTGGCGGGTCCTTCGGTATTGGGGATAACATCTGTGGCAAGTCTTTCGGTAGCCATTTTTATTTTTTTGTCCCAAGATTGGGCAATTCCGGAATTTTTACAAAACTCTTTTTTAGGAATTTTTGCCATATTGGGAAGTATGATAATGATGTTTCTATTATTAGGTTTTTCCAATAAATTTTCGGACAAATCTTACCTTATCATCTTTGGTTTTCTTATTTCTGCTCTTTCTGGAGCTATGGTATCTATACTACAACTCTATGCCAACAACCAAAGTTTGAAAAATTATATTCTGTGGAGCTTTGGAGCGAATAATATCCTATCAACCAATCAAATTTTCATACTGATTCTACTCATTATTATAGGTCTGTTTTTTAGTTTCAAATCTATAAAACCTTTGATTGGCAACTCATTAGGAAATGCTTATGCCAAAAGTTTTGGTGTCAATCTCAATCAGTTGAAATACCTTATTATCATAGCATCATCATTATTATCTGCTTCTGTAACCGCTTTTTTGGGTCCAATATTATTTATTGGTATTGTTGTACCACACTTTTGCAGATTGTTGTATAACCCATCTAGATTATGGCATCAATGGATACTCAATATGATATTAGGAATCTTAATCATGCAATTATTCTCAATAATTTCTGAATCAATAAAAATTCCGATTAATGTAATAACCTCACTCTTCGGAATACCAGTAATATTAATTATGCTAATGAAATCCAAATCTTATACTTCACAATAATTATGATTTTGGAAATAAAAAATTTGACGATTGGTTACCAATTTCCAATTGTAGAAGACATCAATATTAGCTCGGATATTGGTGAGGTTTGTTTGCTTATTGGTAACAATGGAGTTGGAAAAACAACCTTTATAAAAACCCTCCTCAACCAACTCACCCCTATCAATGGAATCGTAGAAATAAATGGTCAAAATATCAAAAATATTTCCATAAAAGAAATTGCACAAATGGTGTCTATTGTCTTTTCCAAATCCGAAATACCACTCAATTATACCGTAAGAGATTTGGTAGCACTTGGAAAATATATCCACTACCCTTTTTATTTTAAATTAAATGAACAAGATGAAATCGAGATTGATACTATCATAAAAAATTTAGGTTTAAAAAAATTAGAACATTTACAACTCCAACAATTATCCGATGGAAACTTGCAAAAAGCATTTATAGGCAGAGCTCTCGCTCAAAAAACTCCTATTATAATTTTAGATGAACCGACTACACATTTGGATGAGTCCAATAAAATTTCCATTCTGAATTTGTTAAGAAAAATTTCCAAAACAGAGAAAAAACTTATCATTTTTTCTTCTCATGATTGGCGTTTGGCAAAAGAATTTGCAGACAAAATAGGCTATATTAAAAACCAAAAACTAATATACGGAGTTACAGAAGATATTTTGTTACAAAACCAAGAACTTACCAATCCTTCACTTTTTGATCTTAATAATTCTTTTGTTCCACCACAAATATTTGCTCCAGAAATTCAAAAAGAAATGTTGTATTCCGTTTTACAAAAAAACTTCGAAAATGATTTTTCCAAGTTCAAATTTTCATTCCAAGACAACATTTGGGAGATTTCCGTTAATAATTTTCAACAAAAAGCCAAATCTTTTGAGGAAATCATTAGCATATTGCAAACCATTGATTAATACCGTATTCCTACTCTTTTTATAAATATTATGCACGCATAATATTATGCTTTTCATATATTTTAAATTACTGATATTCAGTAATTTGCAATTTTTAATCAAAATAAAAGTATTATGCACGCATAATATTATTATATTTGATGAACAACAAATCCTAAAAAAAATGGAACTAAATATGAACGATAAAGTGGATAATATTGATTTAATATTAAAACAAACTTGGCTGTCGGTTTCCAAAATGTATTCCGAATTGGCACAAGATTATGATGCAACGGCAGTACAAGCATTGACTCTTCTGAAAATAGATCCAAAAGAAGGAACAAGAAGCACCAATCTCGGTCCCAAAATGGCGATTGAACCCACTTCTCTTACCAGAATTATAAAACTTTTGGAGGACAATGGATACATCTACAAAGAAAAAACTACCACTGACAAACGAGAAGTAATCATAAAACTTACAGAAAAAGGACTCAACTCAAGGAATCTTTCCAAAGAAGTGGTGGTAAACTTCAACAAAAAAGTGGTAGAAAAAATACCTATAGAAAAACTGACCATCTTCAAAGAAGTAATGACAGAAATTATGAAAATCTCCAACGAACTGAACTCTAAAAAATAACATATACTAAATAATTATAATGAAAAGACGAATCAAACACATCACCGTTCTGGGTTCCGGAATCATGGGAAGTGGGATTGCTGCACACTTTGCCAATATAGGTGTGGAAGTATTGCTACTCGATATTGTCCCATTCGAACTTTCCGAAGCCGAACAAAAGAAAGGACTTACCAAAGAAGACAAAGCAGTGAGAAACAGAATTGCTACAGACTCTTTGGCTAAACTGAAAAAAGCCAGTCCTGCCCTGCTCTACACACCAAAATTTGCCGATAGAATTACCGTTGGAAATTTTGATGACGATATGCCAAAAATCAAAAATACCGATTGGATTATAGAAGTAGTTGTCGAAAGATTGGACATCAAAAAATCGGTCTATAAAAAAATTGAACAATTCCGCAAACCCGGCACCTTGGTTTCTTCCAACACTTCGGGTATCCCAATCCATCTATTAACCGAAGGTAGAAGTGACGATTTCAAAGATTATTTCGCAGGAACTCACTTCTTCAATCCGGTGAGATATTTACCTTTATTAGAAATTATTCCGACTCCACACACACTGCCCGAAATTGTAGATTTCTATATGCAATACGGAGCTAAATTTTTAGGTAAAACCACCGTTTTGGCGAAAGACACTCCAGCATTTATTGCCAACAGAATTGGAGTTTTTGGGATCATGAATATCTTTAACACCATCGGAAAATTAGGATTATCCATTTCCGAGGTCGATAAATTAACCGGTCCTGTTATCGGAAGACCCAAATCTGCTACTTTCCGTACTGCCGATGTCGTAGGCTTGGATACTTTGGTGCATGTTGCCAATGGGGTGAGAGAAAGTGGCGTGGAACAAGAATTGTTCAAAAATCAATTCGAAATGCCTGCTTACATCGATTTCTTGATGAAAAATAATTTCCTCGGTTCCAAAACAGAGCAAGGTTTCTTCAAAAAAGTAAAAGGTGCAGATGGAAAATCCGAAATCCTTCAACTCAACTTACAAACCTTAGAATACGAAGCTCAAGGTAAAGTCAGTTTCCCAACTTTGGAATTGACAAAAAACATCGACAAACCTATTGATAGATTCAAAGTATTAATCAGCGGTAAAGATAAAGCCGGAGAATTTTACAGACTTTCTTTGGGTGCTATGTTTGCTTATGTTTCGCACAAAGTTCCTGAAATTTCAGATGATATTTATAAAATTGACGATGCCATGAAAGCCGGTTTTGGTTGGGAAAACGGACCTTTCGAAATTTGGGATGCTGTAGG
>JAFDZJ010000115.1 GCA_018266965.1 Bacteroidota bacterium | reverse complement strand
TTCAGGATGCTGCAACTGCTTTTCAACAAAATATGGTATTGAAGGTCAATCCACCAACTTTGGAAGAGATAGAATACTTCAAACCAAATACTTACTTGGTTTCTGCTTTGCAAATTAACCTCCGTGATAAAGTGTATTTTGATAGTTTGGCAGAAAAAAAAGTAAATGCCATTGCTTTTGAATTTATATTAGACGAATACAAACAACAGGCTTTGGTAAGGCTAATTGGAGAGATTGCCGGAAATATTTCTATACTATACGCATCGGAATTGTTGGCACTTTCCAATGGATTGATGCTAGGTGGGATTACAGGAGTAAGACCTACGGAAGTTGTAATAATAGGTGCCGGAATTGTTGGAGAATTTGCCACAAAAGCCGCTGTTGGACTAGGTGCAAGTGTAAAAGTATTTGATAATTCGCTGTCCAAACTCCGAAGACTACACTCTTTGGTGGATAATAGAGTGCCAACTTCTATATTGGATCCGAAAGAACTGACCAAAAGCCTGAGAAGAGCCGATGTTGTAATAGGTTGCTTACCTAGGCTTAATTTTTCTCCAGTAGTAACCGAAGAAATGATTATGAAAATGAAAAAAGGTAGTGTGATAATAGATGTTACCATAGACAATGGAAAAGTAATAGAAACCTCCGAACTTACCACACAAAGCGATCCTTATTTTGTGAAACATGATGTTATACACTGTGGATTGCCTAATCTCACTTCCAAAATGCCCAGGACTACTACCAAAGCAATTTCCAATTTCTTTTTGAGTTATTTGTTGAATTACGATACAGAAGGTGGATTTGAAAATATGCTCATGAAAAGTTTGGAAATGAAACAATCACTCTATATGTACAAGGGAAGACATACCAAAAAAATCCTTTGTGATAGATTTGGATTAACCTATCATGATATTAACCTTTTGATTTTTTAATTTTTAAATTTTTTTTAATATCTAACCTCTAACCTCTAATTTCTAGTTTCTAATTTCTAAATTCTAATTTCTAACTCTCAATATGCGCAAATTAAAATTTTATCTTCTCGGATTTATTCCTGGACTTTTGGTAGTATTATTTTTTCTAAACAAAAAAGGAGCAAGTTGTTCTTATTTCCCTAATGATAGGGTGAGAGCAGAAACTGCCACCAAAAAATTTTCCTATTCTCCAGATTTTCAAACTAAAATGTCGGAATATAAAATTGACGAAAAGTTTATTAAAGATTCTATTCTTGTATCAGGGACAATAGATTTTGATAGGAGTAAAGCCCAAGCCAAACCATGTCCGGAATATCTATTGGTATATCCGAAAAAAAATCCAAGATTAGAGTTGTATTTTAGCAAATGTAAAGATGAGGTACAGTTCCAAAAGTTGGAGAAAAAATAAGAAGACAGGTTTTCTGCTTTCAGTTTTCAGCTATTAACTATAAATTATTTCCCGAACATTCCTCCCATGCCAGGCATATTTGGCATACCTTTGCTCATCATTTGCATAAGTTGTTTGCCTTGTGGACCTTGCATTACTTTCATCATTTTTCCCATTTGGTCGAATTGTTTCATCAACTGGTTCACATCTTCAATTTTTCTACCGCTACCTTTGGCAATTCTGTTTTTCCTTTGGGTGTTGATGATGGAGGGTTTTCTTCTCTCATCAGGAGTCATGGAATGGATAATGGCTTCTATATGTTTGAAAGAGTCGTCGCTAATGTCCACATCTTTTATAGCTTTTCCAACCCCAGGAATCATTCCCATAAGGTCTTTCATATTACCCATTTTTTTAATTTGCTGAATTTGTTTCAAAAAGTCATCAAAGCCAAATTCATTTTTTGCAATTTTTTTGTTGAGTTTTCTAGCTTCTTCTTCGTCAAATTGTTCTTGTGCTCTCTCTACCAAAGAGACTACATCTCCCATTCCTAGGATTCTGTCTGCCATTCTTTCTGGGTAGAAAAGATCCAAGGCTTCCATTTTTTCGCCTGTGGAAATAAATTTTATAGGTTTTTCTACAACAGATCTCACGGTAAGTGCAGCTCCACCACGAGTATCCCCATCTAATTTGGTGAGTACAACTCCGTTGTAATCCAAGACATGGTTGAAAGCCAATGCAGTATTTACTGCATCTTGTCCTGTCATTGCATCAACTACAAAAAGCGTTTCTTCTGGTTTTATTGCCTGATGAACTTTTCTTATTTCGTTCATCATTTCCTCATCAATTGCCAATCTACCTGCGGTATCTACAATTACTACATCGTGGTTATTTTTTTTGGCAAAATCAATAGCATTAGTAGCAATTTCTACGGGATTTTTGTTTTCTATTTCTTTGTAAATAGAAACGCCCACTTGTTCGGAAAGTACTGTTAATTGGTCTATTGCAGCAGGTCTATATACATCACAAGCAACCAAAAGCGGTTTTTTACTTTTCTTTTGTTTCAGGTAGTTGGCAAGTTTTCCGGAGAAGGTTGTTTTTCCGGAACCTTGCAAACCAGCAATTAATATTACCGTTGGTTTTCCGGAAAGGTTGATTCCTTCTTGGGTGTTTCCCATAAGAGCAACCAATTCATCATGGACTATTTTGGTCATCAACTGTCCAGGAGTAAGACTAGTAAGCACATTTTCTCCAATGGCTTTGTCTTGGACTCTTTTGGTAAGGTCTTTAGCAACTTTGTAATTTACATCGGCATCTACTAATGCTCTGCGGATTTCTTTTACGGTTTCCGCCACATTTATTTCTGTAATTTTTCCACGACCCGAAAGGTTGTGTAACGCCTTGTCTAACTTATCCTGTAAACTATTGAACATATATTATAATTAATGATTTGCAAAAGTAATAATTTTTTTTGGTATTTTTTTGGTCAGATAAAGGTTAGATTGATTGTGTTGCTTTTTTTGTATAGATGAATCATGAATTTTTATTCTATCAACTAGCTATTTTCTATTCAATCATCAATAATAATTGATTGACTTGTATTATTGAGTTTAGTTTATATCACAAAAAAAAGGATATTTGTAAAAACTAATAAAATTGTTTTCCAAATATCCTTTTGGGTAGTTGATACCCTATTTTTTTTAGTCTAAATGCTTTGTGAAACACAGAAGCATTGGTTGTATTGACAGTCTATAAATAGAAATCTACAGATAATTTTTGCAAATAAATTATTTTGCAGGTGCTACTGGTGTTGTAGATTTTGCAGGTGTTGTAGGAGCTTTTGCAGGAGCTTCTTTTTTTGTAGGCATATTAGGAATTACCTGTGATGGTTTTGCAGTCATCACTACGCTCAACAAAATTAATACAACAATAGCTGTACCCAGCACCCAAGTTGCTTTTTCCATGAAATCGTTGGTTCTTTGTACACCAAACTGTGCAGAAGATGTTCCACCAAAAGTCCCGGATAATCCTCCTCCTTTTGGGTTTTGTGCCATAATAACAATGGTCAATAATACCGCTGCAATCATTATAATAATCATGAATAGTGTGAAAATAGTACTCATTTGATATTTCTTTATTTTTATGAATTTGCAAATTTAATTATTTTTCTGTTAATTTCAAAAATAATTAGTGTATTTTTATTTTAAACCCATTTCAAATTTTGATTAAATAATTATATTTTTGCAATATGAAAAGTTTAAAAATCGTTTTTTTTGGTACTCCTGAATTTGCCAAGGTAAGTTTAGATGCTATCTACAAAAGTAATCATCAAGTTGTAGGTGTGGTAACTGTTGCAGACAAACCAGTTGGAAGAGGACAAAAGATAAGTCAATCTCCTGTAAAATCCTATGCTCTGGAAAATAACTTACCACTTTACCAACCAGAAAAATTGAGAAGTAGCGAATTTTTGGATGAAATGAAGGAGCTACAAGCAGATTTGTTTGTTGTAGTAGCTTTCAGAATGATGCCTAAACTTTTATTTGAAATGCCAAGATTAGGAACTTTCAATCTACACGGGTCGCTTTTACCAGACTATAGAGGAGCGGCTCCTATTAACTTTGCTATCATCAATGGTGAAGAAAAAACGGGTGTTACTACTTTTTTTATTAATGAAAAAATAGACGAAGGTAATCTACTTTTACAAGCCGAATTGCCAATTTCTAACGATGAAAATGCTGGTTCTCTACATGATAGATTGATGGTGTTGGGAGCAGAATTGGTGGTAAAAACTATTGATGGACTTGCAGAAAACTCATTAACAGAACTTCCGCAACCCAATGTTGAAAATCCTAAAAATGCTTTTAAAATTTTCAAAGAAGATACTGAAATCAATTGGAGTTTGCCATCCAAAAAAATCTATGATTTTGTGCGAGGTATGTCTCCATATCCTTGTGCTTATACTACGATTTCCATTGGTGATGAAAAGAAATCATTAAAAATATTCTCTGGAAAATATGATAAATTGGATAATCCGAAATCGCTCGGCAAGTTGGAATTTAGTAAAAATGAAATGAAAATATACACTACCGATGGTGTTTTCTTCCCATTGGAGGTGCAACTAGAAGGAAAAAAAAGAATGGATATAAAGTCTTTTCTTAATGGATTTCAGAAG
>JAFDZJ010000114.1 GCA_018266965.1 Bacteroidota bacterium | reverse complement strand
TAAAAGCTACCATAATTTTGGTAGCTAATATTTTCATCTGTTGTGTTTTGAAGAAATTAGAAAGTATGATACAAATGTATAAACCATATTTCTACAACAAAAGAGGAAAAACACCCTTTTTTACATTTAGATTATCATACTGATAAAACTACTATGTTACCACAACAATCGTTTTTAGAAATTTATAAATTATTGACAGAATATTCATTGCATTTTTTTTCTTTAAAAACGAAGAATTGTTATCGCCAAACAAACAAATAGTTCGCTTTTTACAAGACAATAGCACTGATAAACCTGCAAAACACTTCCAAAATCATAGTTTTTGAAGTATATTTGCAAAAATTTTGATAAAAATGTCCAAAAGAAAATTAATAACCGCAGCTTTGCCTTATGCCAATGGACCTGTACATATAGGACACCTCGCCGGAGTATATATCCCAGCAGATGTATATGCAAGATTACAAAGAAGACTTGGCAACGATGTGGCATTTATATGTGGAAGCGACGAACATGGAATACCAATTACTATCCGTGCAAAAAAAGAAGGAGTAAGTCCACAAGATATTGTTGATAAATACCACGAAATAATTAAAAAATCTTTTTCCGATTTGGGAATTTCTTTTGACGAATATTCTAGAACCACTTCCAAAAATCATCATAACCTGAGTCAGAAATTTTTCAAGAATTTATACGATAATGGAAAATTTACTGAAGAAGTTTCCGAACAATATTATGATGAACAGGCAGGAGAATTTTTAGCCGACAGATATATTGTAGGTACTTGTCCTAATTGTGGAAACGACAATACCTATGGAGATCAATGCGAAAAATGTGGTTCAACACTTTCTCCAGCAGAACTTATCAATCCGAAATCTGCACTTAGCGGAAACATTCCAATTCTGAAAGAAACCAAAAACTGGTATCTCCCACTGAACAAATATGAGGATTTCTTGAATGAATGGATAATTGAAGGACACAAAAATGACTGGAAAACCAATGTATATGGACAAGTAAAATCTTGGTTGAATGATGGACTAAAACCAAGAGCGATGACCAGAGATCTGAATTGGGGTGTACCTGTACCACTTCCAAACGCCGAAGGAAAAGTAATGTATGTTTGGTTTGATGCACCTATTGGTTATATTTCTTTCACCAAAGAATGGGCAGAAAAAAATAATAAAAATTGGAAAGATTATTGGCAAAATGAAAATTCGGATTTGGTACATTTTATAGGTAAAGATAATATTGTTTTCCATTGTATCATCTTCCCAAGTATGTTGAAAGCCCACGGAGAATACATAATGCCAACAAATGTACCAGCTTTTGAATTTTTGAATTTGGAAAATGATAAAATTTCAACTTCTAGAAATTGGGCAGTTTGGGCTCATGAATATGTTGAGGAATTTCCGGAACAACAAGATGTGTTGAGATATACACTACTATCTTCCGCACCGGAAACCAAAGACAATAATTTCACTTGGAAAGATTTTCAAACCAAAAACAATTCGGAATTGGTGGGTATTTTTGGTAATTTCATCAACAGAGTTGCAGTTTTAATGCACAAATATTACAATGGAAAAATACCAACAGGAAACGAAAATGCAGTAGAACTATCCGAAATAACAAAGGCTGCTAAAGAGATTAGAGAATTTTTGGATAAATATGAATTCCGAAATGCCCTTTCATCATTGATGAATTTGGCAAGATTTGGAAACCAATATCTACAAACAGAAGAACCTTGGAAAACTATAAAGGACAATCCCGAAAAAGCAGCTCAATCGCTTTTTGTTTCCGCTCAGATTGCTGTTGCTCTCGGACAACTTTGCGAACCTTTTCTTCCTTTCACTTCAGCGAAACTACTGAAAATGTTCGGGATAGAACAACAAAGTTGGGATATGGTAGAAAATTCCAAAACACTTATCAACAGTGGACACGCTATACATGAAGCGTCTTTATTATTCAGTAAAATTGAAGATGAAACTATCGAATATCAAATTCAAAAATTAGAAAAAACAAAAATTAACAACGCCAAAACCAATCCAAAAGCCAATCCTATGAAAGACGAAATAATCTTTGACGATTTCACAAAAATAGACCTACGAACAGCTACAATATTAGAAGCAGTAAAAGTTGAAAAAGCAGACAAATTACTACAACTAAAAGTAGATACAGGTGTAGATATAAGAACTGTAGTTTCCGGTATTGCAGAGAGTTTTTCTCCAGAAGAAGTTATCGGAAAACAAGTAATGATTTTGTTGAACCTTGCCCCTAGAAAAATCCGAGGAATAGAAAGCCAAGGTATGTTATTACTAACAACAAAACCAGATGGTAAACTTTCTTTCGTAACTCCAGATGACAAAGTTGAAAACGGAATAGAAATTGGTTAAACACAAATGTTAATCCTATATTTTCAAACATAAACAGAAAATTACAAAGTAGATTTTCAAAAAAAAATCAAAGTATTAAAGATTTTGGACTAGTTTTCAAAATCTTTTTTCTATTTTTGATTCCAACTAAAACTAAATCCATGAGAAAAATTGATTTTTTATTTTCGGAATATGGTCAAAGCCACAGAAATATTATTAATAAAATGATACATTGGTTTTGTGTACCTCTTATTTTTTGGTCTATTTTGGGTTTTGTTTCTATTATCCCTTCGCCTCATTTTTTTGTTGAATTTTTGGGATATATAAGTATCATCAGCATTGTAGCGATTGTACTGGTTACAATTTATTATTTTGTGTTGAGTTGGAAAATAGGAACTATCATGTTCGTCATTATGTTACTTTTGGAAAAAACAATCTACCAAACCAATATTTTTTTCCAACCACACTCCTGGAAAGCATTTCTTTCTGTATTTGTAATTACTTGGATTTTTCAGTTTGTAGGACACAAGATAGAGGGAAAAAAGCCCAGTTTCCTAAAAGATATACAATTTTTATTGATTGGCCCAATTTGGCTGCTCAACAAAATATTACCTTTCAAAGTTTAAACTAAAACTTCAATCTTTTTATAGAAAATCTTAATAGCTTGGGAGAGTTCTTGTAGAGATTCCGAATTTTTGTAGGGATTGTATTTCTCCATTTCCAATTTTTTAGTTAACAATGAAAATTCGAGAAGGT
>JAFDZJ010000113.1 GCA_018266965.1 Bacteroidota bacterium | reverse complement strand
AGCAGTATAAACATTTCTTATTCATTTTCTTCCGAATTTATAGGTTCTACACTTACTGCACCGATACAATTTTTGCAACATGCCAAAAGCAATCCCATTCTGTCATTTTTGTTGATTTTCCAGCTTTCTGAAGCTATTTCCAACAGCCAACCTTCGGGGATTAATCCTTCAAAAAAAGGAAATAACCGATTTTCCCTATACACTTTCCCAGAAACTGGCATTGAAAATGTGATGAACTGATTGGGGAATTTCTGAATATATTCCGGGTTGTATTCATAAGTAAAATCGCCGTCGTTGGTTTCCGTTACAATTCCTGCGAAATGATCTTGATAAAAAACTTTTCCTTGTCTCATTTCTCAATTTCTTTTAGGTTGGCAGGAACGAGCTTGCTTCCAAACATTAGAAGTACTTGGTTTACTTTAGACAAACTCAGATTTTCTTTTCCTTGTTCTATTTTCCGAATCACGGTAAGTGCAACACCTGCTCTTTCGGCAAATTCTTGTTGCGTAAGATTAACTTCTTTTCGTTTTGTCTTAATAAAATTGGCAAGATTGGTGTACATAATTATATGCTTTTACAAGTATTTAATGCAAATATACTAAATTATATGCAAAAAGATATAAAATATATTACAGTTAAGTATTTATATGCAAATAGATATAAAAATAAATTTTTAGACAATTGCTTTCCATTGTTTTACAGAAGTGAAAACTTCGTTCAAAATGTGACTTATTTCAGATCGATTAATCGAACTTAGTTTGAATATGATTGTTATTTCATACAAAAACAAACAGAATGATTGAAATAACAATCATTCTGATTAAGGTGTTTTACAAAAACAAAAAATGATTACAACCTTGATTGAAATGCTATTTCAAATTCAAAGCTACTTTTTTATTAAACTTTTATTTCAGTCCTTTGATGGGTACAACGTTATTAACAATTTCTGTTCTACAATTGAAAAAAATATCATCACTCTACCGAATATCAATGACTCTCTTCATCGTATTATAAAACGCCTGATAAAAAGAAGAATCCTGTGCATAGAGTTTGTAAAGTTCTAATTCTTGTTTTCTTTGTTGAGCCATCACTTCATCCAATATCTTTTTCAATGCCAATTCCTGATTTTGACCATCGGTGTTTTGTGCTACTTTGGTTTCAAAATCTGGATGTGCCTGAACAGATTTACTTAACGAAAGAAACTTAACCCTTTGATCTTCCGGCGTAGCTTCCCAACCTTGAAACCATCGTTCATTAAATCCATAAATAATCGCTTCCAATTCGTCTTTTTCTTCTGTTCCGTGTGCACCTCTTGCATTTGGGTTTTGTGGATCTAATTCTGTCTCCTCATCATCTAAGGTGATGGAAACATTTAGCTTGGTTCTTTCTAATCCATAGGTGGAAAGGTCAACTGATTCTAATAATTGATCCAGCAAATCCGATTGTGGGTCTTTCACTATCATTTTGGGAATCAGGAATTTCAAGAACCAAAATAGCTTTTCCCATGCCAGTATTTCATAAGGCAAAATAGCAGCTACTTGTCCATAAATTTTTACAAATTGCTTCGCCTTAATTTTATAATCCGCTTTCTGTTTATCATCAAAATCCAGTTCATCAGCAAATCGTTTTGCAGCTATATCAACGATAGGACTTAAATGCTGTGCATCTGCTCCTTTAAAATATTTTTCGTTAAAATCATCTACTTCCGACTGTTCATAAATCCCGGAATCGTCCAAACTGTCTTTCAGTTCGTGCAGTACATTGATATCGGTGGCACCGCTCAGGCTGGTAGCTGTATAGAATGGGTCAAAAGATTTTTGAATATCGTCCACAGCGTTAAAGAAATCCAACACAAATAAATCCTCTGTTTTTTTATTCAGTTTATTGGCAGAGCGATTGAGTCGTGACAAGGTTTGTACTGCCAAAACGCCTTGCAATTTTTTATCCACATACATTGCCGAAAGTTTAGGCTGGTCAAATCCGGTCAGGTATTTGTTTGCCACTACCAACATTTTGTATTCATCTTCGTCGAATTTGTCTTTGGTTTCACTTTCCGAAAATCCATTCATTTGTGCTTCGGTGTATTTGATGCCGTCTATTTCTTTTTCACCCGAAAAGGCAATCACAATTTTAAATGGATTTCCTCTTTTATTCAACAGCTGATTCAAAGCTTGATAATATCGAATGGCAGATTCTATACTTTGGGTTACCACCATGGCTTTGGCTTTACCATTGAGTTTCTTTTGATTGACCACCGCACTTGTAAAATGATCCAGCATAATTTCGGCTTTTGTGCCAATGGTTTGTTGGTGTTTTTCTACATAAGCTTTCAGCTTTTTCTGTGCTTTGGAAGTGTCAAACAATGGATTGTCCTCTATTGACTTTTCCAGCTCGTAATAACTTTTATAGGTGGTATAATTTGCCAAAACATCCAAGATAAATCCTTCTTCAATAGCTTGTTTCATCGAATATAGATCAAAAGGTCTGAAAGAACCATCTTCTTGTTTTTCTCCAAATTTCTCTAAAGTGGAGTTTTT
>JAFDZJ010000112.1 GCA_018266965.1 Bacteroidota bacterium | reverse complement strand
TCCCTTTGAAATAGACCGTTTGTCCGGGTCTGTAAATACTTCTGTCTGTAAATAATTGTGTAATTGCATCAGGATTATTTTCGGTTGTAGAATAATCATCATCTGTATAGTTGTTTTGTGTAATATTATATTGGTTAGTTTTGGGTTCTTTTACCAAAAAAGTAGTAAAATAATCTTCTTCCGAACCTAATTTTGGAAACTGAAAAACCGCTTGTTTATCAGTGGTAATTGTATATTTTTTCAAAGATTTTTTATTGTCACAATAGTAGATTTCCAAATTGGTATTTGCTAAATTTTCACCTGAATTTCTATCCACAAGTTTTTGTAGGTCTTCAGGGTTTTTTGGATTGGAAATATTTTGGCGAATAATTCTGGAATTGGAAACTAAGAAAAAATATTTTCCTGCAGCATTACCATCTACTTCAAAACTGGCAAGATACAGTCCCGGAGGCAATGCAGCAATTTCATAAGAGGTACTGTGGCTTTTGTAATCATTGGTTTTTGGGATTACAAATTTTTCAGTTTTTACCAAAGTTTTTATAATTTTATCGAAACTATTGTTTTCCCAATTGTTGTTAATGTAGTTAATGTATCCATTGATATCCGAACTTGCATCATATATATTAATACTGAAAGTGTTAGCATTTTTGTAATTGGCAACTATATGTATTGGCTTATTTGCCAAAGTTGTATTTTCGTAGTTAATATTTAATTCTGGTTGTAAAATTCCATTTTCTCTGTTGATGATAGTATTGATAAATTCGGATTTGGGATATTCTTTTTTCACTTTTTTTATCCAATCCATGGCATCTATCAATTTTTTGTCGGACTGTAGTTTTCCTATGATATCATCGGCAATCAGCACTTTGTAATCTCCTTGTGTAGTGGAGTTGTACAGTTTTATTTTTTCGGCAAGTATATTTTTACACTTATTAAATTCACACTCATCATTCAGTTTTAGATTTTCAAAATATAACCTTCCATTTCCTGAATTATCATTGATGAGTTGTTTTTCTAATGAAATAACTTTTTGTTGATTTGTTTTAAGTTCGATTTGTGTAAAAAAGTTGTCGTTTTTCAGAAAATCTATGTATTGCAAAGCATTGTAATCAGCAATTTTTGGGAAATATTTTTGAAAATCTGTTTGCGAAAAAATAGATTGATAAGGAGAGAAATCAATTTTTCTTAATTCATCATTTTGATTTTCTAGCGAAAGAAACTTTTTGGAAAGATAATTTTTGAAATCCAGAGTAGTCCAAGTTTCAATAGTTTCCAAATTTTGTACATCGAGATTGGTATTTTGTTGTATTTTCCAGCTATTTTGATTGAAATAATCCATTACAAAATTTTTAGACAAAACTTGGTACACCAATTGGTCATTGCCTTTTAATTGATTTTCAAAGGATTGAATTTTTTTAAAAAAAACAGATGCCGTATTGTTTTGTGTATCATCATCGGTGGTATTAATGATGGAAAATTCTGATTTTAAGGATTTTATGAGTTGTACCATATTATTTTCTTGTACAGCTTTTTTTTGAATTTCCAAAATCAGTGGAAGGTTGGATTTGTATTGTCCTTTTTTGTAGTTGTTTTCTATGGATTTCCATTGTTGGTCATAGTAGTTTTGGGCTTTCATAGGTAGGTAGCAAATAAGTAGTAATAGTAGATTGAAGATGGGATTGTGCTTTATCATTGTATAGTTTTTTTTAAAATTGTGTTGTTCAATAGTTTTTGGATAATTATCTTTGTAGATATGATTGCATTAAAATTACTAAAAAAATATATTATTGATAGCCAAATTTTCGTTTCGTTGATGGGAACGCTTTTGGCGACTTTTTTTATGTTAGAGCAAAATACATTCCGTTTTCCTACATTTTTTTTAATTTTCCTTACCTATTTCAGTGGTTATATCTACACGAAATATCAATACTCCAAAAAGCTACCTTTTATCCTTGCAATTTGTTTTGTAATTGGAGTGATTTGTTCTTTGCTCATTATCAAAAATCATAATATCGACAGGTTGTACAAATGGGTTATTATTTGTTTTTTAGGACTTTTGTATAATAGCTTTTTTTTGAAACTCTATATTCGAAATATTCCTTTGCTTAAGATTTTTTATGTAGGTTTGGTTTGGGGACTTATGAATGCTTGGCTTAGTTTTCCAATATTCAATTTTCCGATTTTCATCATTTCATTTATTTTTATAACAGCTTTGGTACTACCTTTTGATATTCGGGACATGAACAAGGACAAAGTACTTACTTTTCCCCAAATAATTGGCGTAAAAAAAACGAAAATCCTTGCAAGTTTTTTAGTTGTATTATCAGTTGTATTAGCATATTTTTATCTGTCGCCCTCATATTTTATTGCATTTTTATTTGCTTCATTACCAACAATTACACTTATTTATTTTTCTGAAAATTATCGACCCGATTACTATTTTTCATTGATAGTAGAATCTTGCTCCGGATTGCCATTTTTATTTTTGATGATAATGAAGTATTTTTGACAAATGATTATAGACAAACTTTCTCTGCAAAATTTCAAAAATCATAGTGAAAAAAAATTCGATTTCTCTCCACAAATCAACTGTTTTGTTGGGGATAATGGTGTCGGAAAAACTAATATTTTAGATGCTTTGCACTATATTTCTATGGGGAAAAGTTTTTTGGGCAATTCTGATTTTACAAATATCAAAAATCAAGAATTGTTTTTTTCTATTGATGCTTATATTGCTAATGAAAACAAAGAAGATCACATAAAAATACTCTTGAATAAAGATGCCAAAAAGCTCATCAAAAAAAATGACAAAACTTATGATAGAATTGCCGACCACATTGGTTATTTGCCATGTGTAACCATTTCTCCTTATGATGCCAATCTTATTTCGGATTCTGGTGAAAGCCGAAGGAAATTTTTAGATGCTATGATTTCCCAAACCAATCACGAGTATTTGTTTTGTCTGATACAGTACCAAAAAACTTTATTACAAAGAAATGCACTACTGAAATATTTTGCAAAAAATAGGTCGTTTGATGCTGCTTCATTGGAAATCTACGATATGCCTTTGCTAAAAAATGGACAATATATTTTTGAAAAACGAAAAGAATTTTTAGATCAATTCAGTCCAATTGTTAATCATTTTTATGAAGTGATTTCCGGTGGAAAAGAAGTAATTGGAGTACACTACGACTCGGTTTTTTTGTATCAAGATTTTGAAAATTTACTCAAGCAAAATATCGAAAAAGACAGGCAACTTACCTACACTTCGCAAGGAATACACAAAGACGATTTGTTGTTCGAAATGAATGGAAATCTTATAAAAAAAATAGGTTCACAAGGACAACAAAAATCTTTTTTGATAGCATTGAAATTGGCACAACTCAACAGAATTCATCTATTGACAGGTAAAAATCCTATTTTGCTTCTCGATGATATTTTCGACAAATTAGATGACACACGAGTTTCACAACTTATTTCACTGATAAATAAAGAAAATTTTGGACAAATGTTCATCACGGATACCCATAAAGGCAGAACTGAAAATATTGTAAAACAAATACACGAAGACAGTAGGATTTTTGAAATTCTCCAAGAATAAAAAAATAGCCAACTTACTATCGGGTTGGCTATTTTGTTTTATTAAACTGTCATGGAAAAAATCCTTGTTTCAGGTTTATTCCTCAACATTCTAAGGTCAAATGCCATGGCAACATTTCTGGTAAAAGCTCTACCTTTTTCGGTAATTTTCAATGAGTTTTCGCCAATAATTACCAATCCATCATTTTGCATTTCCTGCAAACTTTCCAAGGCTTGTTGTATTTCTGGAACATAATTGCTTTGATCCCAAGAAGTTTCTAACCTACACATAATATTTAGGATATGTTGTCGGATAATCAAATCTTCTTGCGTCAAAATATGCCCATTGAAAACAGGTAATTTTCCCTCGGCAACGGTATTTTGATATTCTTCTACTGTTTTTATATTTTGTCCAAAAGCATACCACGAGTCGGATATTGCAGACATTCCCAAACCTATCATCAATTGGGTTTTGCTGGAAGAATATCCCATGAAATTTCTATGGATTTTACCATTCATCATAGATTGGTAAAGGTCATCATGCTCAAAAGCGAAATGATCCATACCTACTTCTTTGTATCCTAATTCTTCCAAAAGTTGTTTGCCATCTTCATACAATTTTCTTTTCTCCTCGCCACTTGGCAAATCCGTTTCTTTGAAACCTCTTTGTCCAACTCCTTTTATCCATGGAACATGAGCATAAGAATAGAAAGCTAATCTATCCGGTCTTAATTCCAAAGTTTTGCGAATTGTAAATTCCATTGCTTCCCAATGTTGGAAAGGTAAACCAAAAATAATGTCATGAGAAACCGATGTATATCCTATTTCTCTCGCCCACTGAGTTACATTTTTTACATTTTCGAAAGGTTGAATTCTGTTGATAGCCTTTTGTACCACAGGATCATAATCCTGTACACCAAAACTACATCTTCTGAAACCCAAATCGTACAAAGTTTGCAAATGTTCTTTGGTTGTATTATTAGGATGTCCTTCAAAAGAAAATTCTGGATTTTCTGCAATTTCTGATTTAGAAAAAATACCTTCTAATAATAATTTTAAATTTTGTGGTGAAAAAAAAGTTGGTGTACCTCCTCCAAGATGTAATTCTTTTATCTTTGGTTTTTGTTGATTTCCGTTGGATCGAAATAATTCTAAATATAGTTTCCACTCTTCCAAAACATGGGCTATATATGGATTTTCTACCGAATGTTGCTTGGTAATCCTCTTATGACAAGCACAAAAGGTACACAAGACTTCACAAAATGGCAAGTGTATATAGACAGAAATCCCTTCTTTGTCATTACTTTCTGTAAAAGATTGTACTACTGATTTTTTCCAATTTTCTACTGTGAAATTTTCGGATTCCCAATACGGAACAGTAGGATAGGAGGTATATCTGGGTCCTGGGATATTATATTTGTCTATTAGAGAATTCATTTTTTTTAGAGGTTAGATGTTAGAAATTAGATGTTAGAGGTTAGAGGTTAGATGTTAGAGGTTAGATGTTAGAGGTTAGAAATTAGAAATTAGAGGTTAGAAATTAGAAATTAGAGGTTAGAAATTAGATTTTAGTGAAGCTACGAAGTAGCGACATCAATAGCATTGGGCAACGCCCTATGAAATTAATAAAATTTAAAACTACAAAATTAATTCAAAATAAATTAAATATACCTTTGTTTTCAACAAATGTTTTGTTTTTCCATTT
The DNA here is from genome assembly GCA_018266965.1 of Bacteroidota bacterium. Classification (GTDB taxonomy): domain Bacteria; phylum Bacteroidota; class Bacteroidia; order Flavobacteriales; family Weeksellaceae; genus Amniculibacterium. The sequence continues at coordinate 5,152 of JAFDZJ010000112.1, read as the reverse complement.
TTAGTTTTTTATTTTTGTCTAATGAATTTATTCCCAATTTCTATGCTCAATTGTCGAGGAAAATTAATTGATTTAGAAATTCCCAAAATTATGGGTATTCTCAACATAACACCAGATTCTTTTTCTGATGGTGGAAATTTTTTTTCTCCAAAAAATGCACTGTTACAAGTTGAAAAAATGATTGCAGATGGAGTGGATATTATCGATATCGGTGCTCAATCTACAAGACCAAATGCTACAAGGGTTTCTGCCAAAGAAGAAATTATACGATTGGGAAAAATCATTACCCAAATAAAAAAAGAATTTCCAAATATTATTATTTCTTTGGATACATATTATGCAGATGTAGTTAGATTTGGGGCAGATGAAGGAATTGATTTGGTCAATGATATTTCCGGAGGTCAGTTTGATGTAGAAATGTTGAAAGCCGTTGCAGATGCTTGTTTGCCATATATACTGATGCACTGCAATCCTGAAATTAACCTTATGCACCAACAACTAATAAAAAGCGATATTTTATTGGAAGTCAATCGTTATTTTTCTTGTAAAATAAAAGAAATTTTGGAGTATGGCATAAAAGATATTATCCTGGATCCAGGCTTTGGATTTGGAAAATCTGTGGAACAAAATCATCAATTAATCGATGAGTTGTCGTATATTAATTTGGGAAAAAATCCAATATTGGTAGGTATTTCCAGAAAATCATTTATCTACAAACCATTGGGAAAATTGCCTACTGAAATTGTTTTGGAAACACAACATCTGCATCTGAAAGCATTGAAAAATGGTGCTAAAATCTTAAGGGTTCATGATGTAATGGAAACGAAAAATACTTTGGATATATTTTTGGGAACCTAGTTGAGTTTGGAAATTTTTTCAGCATACTCTTTAGCAAAAATCTCTCTATCTTTTTCTAGTTGCTCTGTATTGGTAGGCAATTGATAGCCGAATAATACAGTGTTGTCTTGATCCAAAAAAATTAGTTTCTTTTCTTTACCATCTATCATTTGTGCAAAAATTTCCCACATAGAGGTATCTTTTATTTTTAATAGCTCAAAAAAATCTTTTGCTTTTATTTCTATAATCTGCATAATTTTAAAATCCTAATACTTTTAGCTTTAACTGAATGGCAAAGTTATGCTTAAAATCCGAACTTGCATAATGTCCTACTCTATAAAAGAAACCAATATTGAATTGTGAACCTAGGAAATTATTCCATTCCAATCCGGTCTCTTGATACAGATGATTGAGTTTTTCAAATTGAAATTGTTGTATTTCAGGGTTTTTCATATTTCCGATTATTCCTCTATATACCACATCAAAACTGGAAATATTTTTTCCGAAAGTTCGGAAATACCAAGGTATCCTGTGGGTGAGATAGGTACCTACAAAACGGTCGTTGAAATATTTTCCACCGGGCATTGTTGCAAAACCAAGATAGGAAGTCATGTTATAATTCAGTTCGTTGTTGCCATTTCCAAGTCCATTCATCATGAATTGATGCCAAATTGGAGTTTTGCCTTCTGTGAAACCACCATACAATCTAAAACCCGAAACACCAATTTTAGTTTTGAATTGATGAACTACTAATGCATCAACTCTACTATATTTCAGCTCTCCACCAAATGATTGAAGTCCCTGTTCATAATTGAAATAGATGTCAGGATAGTTTTCTTCATAGGTAAATTTTCCTGTTGGTGTCATTATGTTTTTTGCATACGGTGCAAATTTCAAAGTTAATCCAGTAGCAACATTATTAAAAGTGTTGCCCAAATTATCGAATTGGTAATTGAAGAGGGCGTTTTCAGTTTGTTTCTTAATCGAAAGATTAACCGTCAATCCATTGGAAATATCTTTTTCATAAGAAAGTTTGAAACCTTTATAATGGAAGAATTTATCATTATTCAGATCGACCTCCGAATTCATAAGCCCCATTTTCATAGTCCAAAGATATTCGTTGAATCTACCTGCTGCAACTACATCATCAAAATATTCTGCACGGAAAAAAGAATTTGTTTTCAGACTGGTTTTCCAATCTAGTCCTACACCATACTTCCATTTTTGGTCCCGAAATCCATAACCGATATATGCATCTGGAGAAAATCTGGGAGAAAATCTTTCATTAAGTTTTACTGCTAATGTTGCTCGGAATCCTTCGTACAAATCGAATTTCAACAATTGTGGAATATCAAAATTGAACATTCCTAGTCGGAGTTTACCTTTTACCAAACCGGATACAATACCAATTTTTTGATCCAATTTGTATTTTTTTCCTAGGCTGTCAATTTTTTGATAGGTGGTGGTTTCTCTTGTATCCAAAGGGTCTGTACGATATTGGTCTAGTAATTTTCCATCATGATTTTTTACTTCCAAACTATATCCTTCAAAATCTTTGTCTCGGTTTTCGATGGGCGTTTGAAAATCGAAATAGTTGGATTTCATAAAAGCATAATTTCCAAATTCGGTTTTTTTAGTTTTTCTATTTTCGGATTCTTCTTTTTTGTTATTAGGATTTTTCTGTTGTTCTTTTGGGTCATCAAACGAAGTACTTCCCATTTTCAATTTCAATGTTTCGGATTGCAAAAACCATTTTCCTGCAAAAGGAGTCCAAGTACTACTGATGTAGCCTTCATTTTTAACTTTACTGTTGTGTTCAATTTTTTTCACTGCAAAACTATTGGCATCTACATACAACAATCCAGTGAATTTTCTTCTCTTTGTTTTGTCCTTATTGCTTACAGATCGAAATCGGATAACAAAAGTTTTTCTTCCGTCAATTTCTGTGGAATCGGATAAGAAAAAGCGATACAATTTTCTGTTTTCGGGGATTATTTCTTTGGGTATTTTGTTTCTATTACTTCGTAGGGTCATCATTTCGTAAAGAGGTTGATTGAGACCAGAAACCCTATTGTCCAATACAATTGTTTTTTCTCCTTTTTTCTTGGACCATAGAAATTCCATAGCTCTTTCCCACATGAAAAATTTGCTTTGTTGCATTAATTTCACAAATTTCAAATCGTTTATTGAGTCTTTTGCTTTTTTTTCAGACAAAGGTTTTATAGTCTTTTGGTTGGCGATAGAGTCAAGTTTCTTGTTGCTATAATCTTTGAAAATTGCGATACTATCCTGATCCAAATCCATTGAAATTTTTTCGTAAGATTTAAAAGAATAGGAAGGGAGTGATTTAGGTGAATTTTCTTCGTAATTGTCATTCACTTTTTTTAGGATAGCCAATGCTTTTGGGTCGCTAACATCGGCAATGGTTACAGCTGCTATGGACGAAGTTTTGGCATCGGCAATGGAGAGTTGCACGGACATATTTTTTTCCACATCCACTTCTTCATCATAATAGCCTTTTGCTTTTACAGTTATCGTTTTGCATTTGGTATTGAACTTTAATTCGCCATTTTCATTGGATTTGCCCAAACTTTTATCATTACAAAATATTTCTGCTCCCATAATTGGAGTTTTGGTGTCGGTTTTGGTAATGGTAATGCTAACTTGAGCTTCTGCTATTGAAATTAGAAAAAATAATAGAATAAAAGTAAAATAATTTTTCATGGTAGTTTAATCGATGTCCAAAAATAAAAATAATTTTCCATCATCACAACATTTATCACTTCAACTCATTCAGGATTTTTTGTAAGACTTCGCCACCATTTTGTGCTTGATAGTTGTTGATGATGATGGAGAAGGTATAGTTTTTATATATCCCCGCATAGGATTTGGTGTTTTTCAAACTTCCACTTTTCATTTTCATACCATTTTCATGGGTGGGGAATCCATCATAAAAAATGGGAAACCAAGGTTGTTTTTGTGCATATAATAATGCTTGTACTTCTGCTTTTGCACTCACATAATTCTGTGGCGAAAGTCCGGAACCATCAGCAAAATTTATGGATTTCTCATTCAGTCCTTTGTTTATCCAAAAATTTTTCAAAAAAGAAATTCCAGCCTCATAGTTACTCTCTTTTTTTTGTGTTTTGGCAAGAGTTTTTATGATTGTTTCTCCATACAAATTCACACTTTTTCTTAAAAACCAATAGACAATTTTGTCCAAGGTAGGGGAGTTGTATGTGAAAAATATATTCTCTTTTGGGAAAATTTGCTTTGTAATAGCATCAATTCTCATTTGACTTGTACTGTATATTTTTCCGGAAAATTCAATATTATTTTCTTGTAGATATTTTTTTATTTCTGTACCAAAAGTTAGGGGAGGATTAGGAATCGCACCAGAAACAACCATACTTTTGTCTGGCAAACTCCCCGTAATATAAGCAACTTTGGAGTGTGGAGCAGTATATATGAGGCTTTGGTCGGTATTTCCAAAAGTTTTCAAATCATTTACCCATTTTACTTCTGGCAAATCTACATTGGTACCCCTTATTTCTTTTCCATACATATTGAGATCGAATTGATTTTCACGCCAATTGAACCCCCAAACTCCGGCACCATAATAATTTCCCAAATCATTCCAAGGCCAACCTCCTGGTGTATTTTGGAAATCGAAATAACTGTCATCAATAATAATATCGCCAACAATTTTTGAGATATTTTTATTTTTAAGTGCTATTAAAAGTTTATTTTTAAAATCATCGGGTTTGTAATTTTCGTATCTCCAACTTCCTAAGGTTGGATCACCATTGGAGCTGAACCATAGATTTCCTTGCAATATATTATTAGAAATTGTACCATTGTAAGCCGAGGTTGTAGTATAATAATAGTCTTTTCCTAATGTTTCCAAAGCACAAGCAGCTGTAAATATTTTTTGAGTAGAAGCGGTACTCAAACCTATATTAGGTTGATATTGGTAAATGGTTTTTCCTTGTGTATCTACAACATATACAGAAAGTTGGGCGGAATAAGCTGCCGAGGAATTCAATAATTCTTTTACGGCTTTATCTAGTTTTTGTTGAGTACTTTGAGCTGTACATAAAGTTGATGATAACAGTAAGAGGATATATTTTTTTTTCATTTTGAATTTTATAATTAGTAACCGAAACAAATATACTGTAAAATATAAGAGCCTGTTTAAATTTTATCGAAATATTTATTTTTAAACATTCTTGAACTTCTTATCTATTTTTTTGTGTTCTTTTCAGCGTATTTTCTATTTTAACTTCTTGTTTTAGCCCGCTAAAACTTCAAATTT
>JAFDZJ010000111.1 GCA_018266965.1 Bacteroidota bacterium | reverse complement strand
TATAGTTTCGTTAGCATTATTCAAATTATATAAAATACAACTAAATACTCCAGAAAAAATAGATGTACCATAAAAAAGATCGGAACGGGTAATTTTTATTGTACCAGAATTGTTACTAGACCAATATGTTTTGGTAATACCATTTTCTCTTATACTTGCAATTATTTGGTTATTGTTAGGACCGTCCATATATAACTCGCCATTAGACTGGTCAACTTTATAATCGCCAACTCCTGAACTCATATTTTTAATATACAAAATGACACCAGCACCATTAGTATCTTTTTTGTTTGCTATTTCTAGTTGCCAATAATCATTTTTACTTGGCCAAAAATTTAAGCCTTGTGATTTATTCATTCCATATATCGGAGGCCCACCAATAGCTTGGTTTCCATTTTTAGGAATTAATACTTTACCATTAATTATGCAACCTGCCGTATTGGCACCATAAGAAGTAATTGGTGGTAATTGGTCTTGTACAATTTCCTCAGTTTTATCTCTATTGCAAGATATAAACATTGCTAATGCTATACTAAAAATTACTGTTTTCATATTTGTTTTGTTTTAAAAATTATTATTTCAAATGTACAGTTGGTGTAAATGGGTTTATACTTTATCTATTAAAACCCCGGAAGTTATTTGAGAAGTGTCTAAATTGGATAACAAATTAGGCCAATTAGGAATATTTTCTGTTTGCTGGATAGTTGCGTTGCCTTGTGCGACTACATGCGATAGCTGAAGATAAAAAGCAAGAAGAATAAAAAGTTTTTTCATATTTGTGAAATTAGTATAAAGTTTTGTAAAAAGAGTATTTGTATTTTTTATGGAAATGGATGATTTGATAAGGTAACAGTATTTATATCAAACCTTCCATCTGTAATCGTTATAGACTCATTTGGATTATCATATCTAACAAATTTCCCTGAAAAATTTCCTGAAATTATTCCGTTAGAATGACGAGTATTGTTAATTTTTCCTTGATTTTCAATCGATCCATAATACGCATAGTTACTAATGTTACTATCCCAAATTTTAAAATAAATATGGTTATTTGGAGTACTATCTATTCCATTTTGAAAATTACTTTGTTTTAAAATATATTCTCCAATTCCCAAATTATAAAAATTTTGCAAATGAATAATCATTTTAAAACCCACAGAACTAGCTCCATCAACAACTTCAATTTCATTCCAAGAGTTATCAGAAGTTCCCCAAAAAATCATACCCTTTGCTGTTGGTCCTACGCTAACACCAGTTGGGTCTCTGGGTATATAGACTTTGCCATTAATGGTTACGCCAAATGTATTTGCTCCCACTTGGGTTTCGGGGGGCAAAGTAAATGTTGGGTTTTTTGTGTTTTCACTATCTCTGCTACAACTCATTAGCGTTATTAAAGAGAGGATGTAAATTATTGTTTTCATATCTATATGGTTTTAAAATTTTATCTTAAAATGTACATTTTTTTTTGTAAATGGGTGTGTATAACCTTACTAATTGTGCTACAATCGGTGTTTACTACTTTTTGATTAAATTTTCAATTTATCGTAAATGTGAAAAAATCCCTTAACCAATACAGTTAAGGGATTGTAATTATCTATTTTAATCGTGCAAAACTTAATTATTGGCAAAGTTTTTCTATTTAATTTCATTTTTTTTATCATCTTGGCTTCCATCCCAAACTGATAAAACCTTTATTTGTTTATCATCAAATTCATAAAAAAGTAAATAATCGCGAACTATTTTCAATCTTATATTCTCATCAAAATCGGTTTTTCTTCCAATGGCAGGAAATTGAGCAATAAGATTTAGAGATTCAACAAATAGTTTATTCAATTTAATACTATAATTCTTTGATTTGTTTCTGATAATCCAATATTCAAGAATTTCTTTTCGTTCAAAATTAGCTTTTTCAGTCCAATTTATTTTTCGTTTAGCCATTTCTCGATTTCAGTATTTGCTTCAGATTCAGATATAATTTTATCCGATTTAGCTTCTGATAAACGCTTTCTTTGGTTTTCAGTTACTTTATATCTATTGTCATCTAATTCAAAATCCAATAATCTTTTTATTTCCTCAATGATATACGGTTCTTTGAGGTTTGTTATTGTATTGATAATATCTAATTTTAATTCTGCCGTACTCATCACATTTTCAATTTTAATCAAATTTACAATATTTATTTTTGTACCGAAAGTTTTCATTTCACTTTTTCAAAATAGATAAGTTCTCCATTATTTGGGTCTCCAATAATAAATTCTATTGTATGCTTCAAGTTTTAGATTCTTATAGATGTTGTTTTTGTTATGGAAAATTAATTTAGTTAATGGTTTTCTTATCAAAAGGTAGCTTACTTTAACTGGATTAATTTTCACTTTCAAAACAGTGAAACCACCCAACTATTCAATAGAAATTTCATCAACAAACAACCAAGCCGGGTATCCTGCACCTGCAAATCCATTTGGAATTTTGGTAGTATTAGTAGCTATCATTTTTATAAATCTTGCGTTTTGGTTTCCGATATTGATATTTAGTTTACCATTTGCTTTTACAATATCGGCATTGGAAATTTCTTTTATTTTGTTAAAAATTTTTCCATCTACCGATACAAATAGCTGTACTGTTTGTGGTAGATGAATCCAATTTTCGTTGGATTTTACAAAATTAGTTTTCACAACAGAATAAGGCATTTCTTTTCCCAAATCTATGGTTGCCACTACATCTTTGCCAGAAAACCCTAACCAGTCCGAACCAAATTTGGCAGGATCGCCTATAATTCCGTCGGTAAGTGTTTGGTTTCCTATTGCTGCGTATTTCTCGCTAGGTTGATTGTCTAATGTTACTTTTTTTCCTGTAGATTTGGACACAAATACATCTTGAGAAAATATTTTGCTTTTCATGATACCGTTTTCAAAATATGCTGCTTGTATTTTTGCACTTTTATTGATAGCTATTGGTTGTGTATAAGCAATAGAATTGGTTGTTGGCGTGGTTCCATCGAGGGTATAAAATATTCCGTTACTTCCATCAAAACCTTTCAGTTGGTACAAAACGGCATTTTTGTTGTCCGGGTTAATGGATTTTCCAACCACCTCGAATATAGATTTGCTATAATTAATATCCAAAATATCCAATAGAGAAAAATGCCTAAACAATCTTTTTTGAAACTCGTTGTAATCCGATTTTTTACCCCACAACACTTCGGACAAAGCAGCAATTCTAGGAAAAACCATATATTCAACATGTTTCGGGTTAAGGATATATTCCGTCCAAACATTTCCTTGGGCACCCAAAATATATTTTTGTTCTTCATTAGTTAATTCCTTGGGAATTGGATTGAAAGAATATACTTTTTCTACCGTTGTTCTTCCACCAAAAGCTAGAGGTTCGTTTTTTGGATCTCCTTGGTAGTGATCGAAATAGCAATAATCTCCAGGAGTCATTACTACGAAATGTTTTTGTTTTGCTGCTTCTATCCCACCTTCAAAACCTCTCCACGACATTACGGCAGCATTTGGAGCAAGACCTCCTTCGAGTATTTCGTCCCAACCGATTATTTTTCTTCCTTTGGAATTAAGGAATTTCTCTATCCTTTGTACAAAATAACTTTGCAAACCGTGTTCGTCTTTCAAATTATATTTTTTAATAAGAGCTTGACAATGTTCGCATTTTTTCCAATTTTCTTTTGGACATTCATCACCACCAATATGTATTGTTTTAGAGGGAAACAACGCCATCACTTCTGTCAATACATTTTCTAGAAATTGGAAAGTTTCTTCTTTCGGACAAAAAACATCTTCGAATACTCCCCATTTATTTTCAACCTCCAAAGGTTTCCCGGTACAACCCAAATTAGGATAGGAAGAAATAGCAGCAACGGCGTGTCCCGGCATTTCTATCTCCGGAACAATGTTTACATGTCTATCAGCAGCGTATTTTACAATTTCTTTTATATCTTCTTGCGTATAATATCCGCCATATCTTTCGTTATCGAATTTTTGATCACTGTACGCACCAATCATAGAACCATTTCTCCAAGCACCAATCTCTGTAAGTTTGGGATATTTTTTTATTTCTATCCTCCAACCTTGATCATCTGTAAGATGCCAATGGAAGGTATTCATTTTGTACATTGCAATAAAATCGATGTATTTTTTCACAAATTCTTTAGGAAAAAAATGTCTGCAACAGTCCAAGTGCATTCCTCTCCATTGGAAAGTTGGTTCGTCTTTTATGGTAAGATAGGATAATTTTCCTGTGCTTTCATTTTCTTGCAAAAGTTGAATTAGCGATTGTATTCCATAAAAAATACCTTTCCCATCTTTTGCTTCTATTACAATATCTTTTGCCACTTTCAATGAATAATAATTCTCTTTCAGTTGGGTATTTTGCAACAATTGAATGGTAGGTTTACCTTTGATTTCTTTTTTAGAAATCTCAACATTCATTTTGAAATTTTTCTCTAAAAAATCTTTAAGATAGTTAGCTTCATTGGTATTTTTGGGACTAATGATTACCCAATTTTTTCCGAATATCAAATCACCCGTTTGTAACTCCAAGGATTTTGGTTGTGGAATTAAATTTTTTTGTGCATACGACATTTGTAATCCTACTAATAGGAAAATCATCATTAATTTTTTCATTTTTCAAACTTTTTATTTCAATGGGTAAAAATACAAAATGTAAAAAATATACTCATTTAAAAACAAGAAAATTTGCAAGCATGAACAATATTTTTAGCGATTAAACATTCAGTTCTTCGGTAAGCTCTAATTTTAAGCACAGAATAAAAAAATTGAAAAAAAATTGAAATTATTTTTACTATTCAAAATAAAAGTTATTAATTTGCACTGTCGTTTAGCAATAGACAGACAACTTATCCAGAAAGGTGGAGGGAATTGACCCGATGATACCTTGGCAACCTGTTGAAAAATAAGGTGCCACATTCAACCCAAAATAATTGGGAAAGATAGGTCAGAAACAGATGAAGATAGTAGTTTTCTACATATATCGTACTCTTTCGACTTGTCGGAAGAGTATTTTTTTTCCGATAATGTTCCAGATAAGTTGTGAATAATAAAAATTAACTTAAAATAATTTATACTATGAGCAATTTAAAATTCGAAACTCTGCAAGTACATGCAGGACAACAAGTGGACAAAGACACCAATTCCAGAGCGGTTCCTCTGTACCAAACAGCATCTTATGTGTTTAACAGTGCGGAACACGCTGCCAATCTATTTGGATTAAAAGAATTTGGCAATATCTATACAAGGTTAATGAATCCTACAACAGATGTTTTGGAAAAAAGATTAGCAGCACTTCATGGTGGCGTTGCTGCTTTGGCAACAGCTTCCGGACATTCGGCACAATTTTTAGCACTTACCAATATTTTACAAGCAGGTGATAATTTTGTTACTTCTCCTTACATCTATGGAGGCAGCCACAATCAATTCAAAGTTTCATTAAAAAAATTAGGAATCGAGACAATATTTGCAAAAGATGACAGCACAGAAGAAATTGAAAAATTAATCGATGAAAAAACAAAAGCTATTTATTTGGAAACCATAGGCAATCCAACTTTGAATGTGGCTGATTTTGATGCTATTGGAAATTTAGCAAAAAAACACCAAATCCCATTAATTGTTGATAATACTTTTGGTGCAGGAGGATACTTGTTTCGCCCATTGGAACACGGTGCCAATATAGTAGTAGAGTCTGCAACCAAATGGATTGGAGGTCATGGTACTACAATAGGAGGAATCATCATAGATGGAGGGAATTTCGATTGGGGCAATGGAAAATTTCCACAGTTTTCCGAACCGTCCGAAGGTTATCATGGACTTGTTTTTTCAGATGTATTTGGTGTAAACTCGCAATTTGGCAACATTGCATTTATTATAAAAGCAAGGGTTGAAGGGTTGAGAGATTTTGGACCTGCCATTTCTCCATTTAATTCGTTTTTATTACTGCATGGAGTTGAAACACTATCATTGCGAGTTGAAAGAACAGTTGAAAACGCCTTGAAAGTAGCACAATTTCTTGAAAAACATCCAAAAATAAAAAATGTTTTATATCCGGGGTTGGAAAGTTTCCCGAGTTATAAGCATGCTAAAAAATATTTTAAAAATGGATTTGGAGGAGTCTTGAATTTTGAGGTAAAAGGAGGGAAAGAAAATGCAATAGAACTGATAGATTCATTACAACTTATCTCTCATCTTGCCAATGTAGGAGATGCGAAAACACTTATCATAAATCCTGCAAGCACTACCCACGAACAATTGTCCGAGCATGAAAGACTAGATGCAGGAATATTACCCGGACAAATCCGATTGAGTCTTGGGATAGAACATATAGATGATATACTCGCAGACCTAGAACAAGCATTGGAAAAAATAAAAGTTCCGACCGAACATTTGGAATTAGCCTAAAATAAATAAGCCTTGCAATAACAGCAAGGCTTAAATTTTTATTTCACTAATTGATCAACAATATGCGATTTTATCCCTGAAACACCGGTAACATCTTTGTCATTGATTTGTTCGAAAACCTGAATTGTATTTCGACCTTTCTTCAACCAAACTCCTGGCACAAAAAGTGTTAGTTGTGGACCTACTTTGGACCAATATCTTCCAATATTTTTTCCATTAACAAAGACAATTCCTTTGCCAAACTCTCGCATATCCAAGAAAGTATCTCCAACCTCCGAGAGGTTAAAATCAGCTTGTTTTAATATGGGTTGATGTGGTTGAAATTGTCCTATATTTTCTTTTATTTTTGGCATGGTATCAAAAGGCATTTTATACATTTCCCAACTGCCTTCTATATTTTTGTTATTAATGGTTACTGGTGATATTATACCTTTTAGGTTATTTACAATTTCGGCACCATAGTTTATTCTTCCCATATTTTCCACCAAAATATCCAGTTGTGCTTGGGCAGGAATATCAATATCTAATTCATATTTTTTGTAATAACGATTGAGTTCGCCTACCCATTTACCATTGACATAAATGTTGGCATAATCTCTCAATCCTTTTATTTGTAGGATTCCTTTGGTTGGATTAGTAAATTTTGTTCGGTACAACACATATCCGAAACCTTGGTTGAGAGCTTCAAAACTTAAAGGCGAATTATTAACAACTGGTTTCAATGATTTAACATAATCAAAAACTGGTAAAGATTTGGAAAATTGAACCTTTTCAAAAGAAATTATAGGCAATGGATTGGGAGTTTCTGGTAATTTGGCGTTAGATTTCGACTGGAAAAGAGCTTTCAAAGCAGTGTATTTGGGAGTTACCCAACCAGCCTCGGAAATAGGTGCGTCATAATCATAACTTGTAAGATCGGGTTGTATGTCGTGGTTTTTATCATAATTTGCTCCGGACCAAAAGGCAAAATTAGTTCCGCCGTGTATCATATAATAATTAAAGGAAATATTATTTTCCAGATATTTTTTTGTTTGCTCCACAACACTTTCTGTTGAGACTCTTGGAAAAGGCTCTGCCCAATGATCTAACCAACCTGGATAATATTCCGCAACCATATATGGACCGAGGTTATTGTGAAATTGATTAACAACTTTTTTCAATTGTTCAATATTATCCTCACCATTAGCAGTTGGCAATACCCCATCTACAGAACCACCTTTGAAAAGTGTACTACCATCAGAAGTAAAAAGTGCAGATTTTATTCCGGCATCAACAATCATTTTTTTAATTTTATGAGAATATATCCTATGTTTTTCCAAAGAAATATCTGGCCTTTGTGCAACATAAGAGCCAAATTCGTTTTCTACCTGCACCATAATTACAGGACCTCCGTTTTGTATTTCCAAAGGTTTTATTTGTTGAGCTAATTGTTGAATATACAAGTTACATTCCGATAAAAAAGCTGGATTGTCGGTACGGATTACCAAATCTTTTTTATTTTGCAACCACCAAGGATAACCTCCAAATTCCCATTCGGCACAAACATAAGGTCCAGGTCTGATAATAACAAATAATCCTACTTCTTGTGCTGTTTTAATAAAATTTTTCAGACTTTTTTCTCCAGACCAATTCCATTTTCCGGGCTTTTCTTCGTGGTAATTCCAAAAAACATAAGTAGTTACAGTATTCAGTCCCATTGCTTTCATCATCATCAAACGGTGTTTCCAATATTGATGCGGCACTCTGGAATAGTGTAGCTCACCGGAATGAATTTGCATTGGTTGATGATTTAGTAGGAAATTTCCATTGTTAATTTCAAAGGTATTTTTTGAAATTTGAGCATTGGTAAATATGGAATACAGAAATATAATTCCAAAAATAGTATGTTTTATGACATTCATGGTATAGATAAATTACTTAACAAAAATAAAAAAAGCTACCCAAATTGGATAGCTTTTATGTAGAAAATTACATTTCTTATTCTTCAGTAGAAACCTCTGGAGTTTCTTCAGCAGGAGTTTCGGAAACAGCAACAACCTCTTTTTTGGTAGCTGGTTTTCTACTTCTTCTAGTGGTTTTCTTTTCTTCAGCTTTTGGATTATAGATTTCGTTGAAATCAACTAATTCTATCATTGCCATATCTGCAGCATCACCTAATCTGAAACCAGTTTTGATGATTCTTGTATAACCTCCATTTCTCTCTGCAATCTTTGGAGCAACTGTTCTGAAAAGTTCAGTTACAGACTCTTTATCTTGCAAATAAGAGAAAACTGTTCTTCTGTTGTGGGTTGTATCTTCTTTAGACTTCGTCAAAAGAGGCTCTATATATACTCTCAAAGCCTTAGCTTTTGCGACAGTAGTATTGATTCTTTTGTGAAGGATAAGAGAACAAGCCATATTGGATAGCATTGCTTTTCTGTGTGAAGCAGTTCTTCCTAAGTGATTTATTTTTTTACCGTGTCTCATTGTTTTGTTTTAAATTTCTGTGTCTAACTTGTATTTTGCTACATCAAAACCGAAGTTAAGACCTTTTGAATGTACTAATTCTTCTAACTCTGTAAGGGATTTTTTTCCAAAATTCCTAAATTTCATCAAATCCGACTTACTAAAAGAAACTAATTCTCCTAATGTTTCTACTTCGGCAGCTTTCAAACAGTTGAGGGCTCTTACGGAAAGATCCATATCTGTCAATTTAGACTTCAGTAGTTGTCTAGTGTGAAGAGTTTCTTCATCATATTGTACCGATGCTTTTACCGCTTCTGTTTCCAGGGTAATTCTTTCATCGGAGAACAACATGAAATGATAAATTAATATTTTAGATGCTTCAGTTAAAGCATTTTGAGGAGAAATAGAACCATCGGTTTCTATGTCCAAAATTAATTTTTCGTAGTCGGTCTTTTGCTCAACACGATAGTTTTCAACTGCATATTTCACTTTTTTTATCGGAGTAAAAATAGAGTCTATTGCTATTGTTCCTACAGGGGAGTTATTGGATTTGTTTTGTTCGCTTGCAACATATCCTCTTCCTTTTTCAATATTGAATGAGATTTCGAATTTTACATTCTTTGTCAAATTACAAATTATCAAATCAGGGTTAAGGACTTCAAATCCGCTAATTGCTTTACCAAAATCACCAGCTGTAAGTACAGTTTGTCCGGAAATTTTTGCAGTTACTTGTTCGTTGGCTTGATTTTCTGAGTTAGCTTTTAGTCTTAATTGTTTAAGATTAAGAATAATTTCAGTAACATCTTCAATCACTCCGGGTATTGTAGAAAACTCGTGCTCTACACCTTCAATTTTGATTGATGTAATTGCATATCCTTCTAGAGAAGAAAGTAATACCCTTCTCAGTGCATTTCCGATAGTAAGTCCAAAACCAGGTTCCAAAGGACGGAATTCGAATTGACCTTTAAAATTATCTGAATTTAATAAAATTACTTTATCGGGTTTTATGAATTGTAATATTGCCATATTGTTGGTTTGAGCAAAGATTTGGTTAATGTTATTTCGAGTAAAGTTCGACGATTAGGTTCTCCTTAATATCTTCAGGAATTTGAATTCTTTCAGGAGCTGCGATAAAGGTTGCAGATTGTTTTTCGTCGTTGTATTGTAACCACTCATAATTGGATTTTGTACCCAAAGCGTTAGTTACAACTTCTAGTGATTTGGATTTTTCTCTAACAGCAACTACATCACCAGCTTTCAATTGATAAGATGGGATATTAACCAGTTCTCCATTCACTGTTATGTGTCTGTGAGATACTAATTGTCTAGCAGCAGCTCTTGTTTTTCCGAAACCAATTCTATAAACAACATTATCCAATCTGGATTCGCAAAGTTGCAATAGTACTTCACCTGTTACACCCTTTGCTCTTTGTGCTTTCACATAAAGGTTAGCAAATTGTTTTTCCAAAATACCGTAGGTATATTTGGCTTTTTGTTTTTCGTTTAACTGGTTAGCATATTCAGACTTCTTTGCACCTCTTCTTTTGTTTGGTCCATGTTGTCCTGGTGGTTGATTTTTTCTTTTTTCGAAATATTTATCGTCTCCAAAAATTGCTACACCAAATTTTCTTGCAATTTTGGTTTTTGGTCCTATATATCTTGCCATAATTTTTTAGATTTTAGATTTTATATAATAAATTGAAAATGAAAACATTTAAAATTTAAAATTTAAAATTTCAGATTATACTCTTCTTCTTTTTGGTGGTCTACATCCGTTGTGTGGCATAGGAGTAACATCAATGATTTCACTCACTTCGATACCGGCATTATGTAAGGTTCTGATAGCAGATTCTCTACCTTGCCCTGGTCCTTTTACGAAAACTTTCACTCTTCTTAGTCCAGCTTCATGTGCAACAGCTGCACAGTTTTCTGCTGCCATTTGAGCTGCGAAAGGGGTGTTTTTTTTAGACCCTCTAAAGCCCATTTTACCAGCAGAAGCCCAAGAAATTACTTCTCCGCTTTTATTTGTCAAAGAAATGATGATGTTATTAAATGATGCTTGTATGTGAGCTTCACCAATAGCTTCAACTTTTACTTTTCTCTTCTTTACTACTTTTGTTTGTTTTGCCATAATTCTAATCTAAAGATTATTTACTTGCTTTTTTCTTGTTAGCAACAGTTTTTCTTCTTCCTTTTCGGGTTCTAGAATTGTTTTTCGTTCTTTGGCCTCTTAAAGGTAATCCTAGTCTGTGACGTATTCCTCGTTGGCATCCTATGTCCATCAATCTTTTGATGTTCAATTGGATTTCAGAACGCAATTCTCCTTCAACTTTTACATTGTCAGAGATGTAGTTTCTGATTGCTGCCAATTCATCGTCATTCCATTCGTTGACTTTCTTGTCTTCGCTGATACCGGCTGCTTTTAGGATTTCGGAAGATGTACTTTTTCCGATTCCGTAGATGTAGGTAAGTCCGATAACGCCTCTTTTGTTTTTTGGTAAATCAATACCTGAAATTCTCGCCATAATTTAATTCTTAGCCTTGTCTTTGTTTAAATTTTGGGTTCTTCTTGTTAATCACGAAAAGTACTCCTTTTCTTCGCACGATTTTGCAATCGGCACTTCTTTTTTTAATAGATGCTCTAACTTTCATTATAGTTACTGTGTATTTAATATCTAAATGTTATTCTTCCTTTGGTAAGGTCATAAGGAGACATCTCCAATTTCACCTTGTCTCCAGGAAGGAGTTTTATGTAATGCATACGCATCTTGCCAGAAATATGGGCAATAAGAACATGCCCATTTTCTAATTCTACACGAAACATGGCGTTGGATAGTGATTCCACTATAACGCCGTCTTGTTCGATATGTTTTTGTTTTGCCATAAATTATAATACGCTAGTTCTTGACAATTTTGACTTCATCAACCCATCATAATGATGATTCAATAGATAAGTATTGATTTGTTGAACAGTATCCAATACTACACCCACCATAATCAACAATGATGTACCTCCGAAAAACAGGGCGAATCCATCTGTCTGAACAATACTTCCATGCACAAATGCAGGAAGGACTGCAAAGATAGCTAAAAATATTGAACCAGGCAATGTTATTTTTGATAAAATATCATCAAGATAATCAGCGGTATCTTTTCCGGGTCTTACTTTTGGTACCAAACCTCCATTTCTTTTGAGGTCATCAGCCATTTGATTGACTGGAATAGTGATAGCAGTATAGAAAAATGAGAAAACAATAATCAATATAGCATATAATAAATTATATTGCCATGAAAAAACATTTTTGAAACCTGCTAAAAAAGTATTGGACTCGTCAAATTTGGTTAATAATCCTGGCACAAACATCAAAGCTTGAGCGAAGATAATTGGCATAACACCTGCTGCATTGACTTTTAAAGGTATCCATTGTCTAGCTCCTTGCATAAGGTTTTTGTTTACACCACCTCTTGCTTGGGCACGACTAACATATTGAATTGGAATTTTTCTTACTGCAACCGATAATACAATCGCTAACAATACCACAAGCATCCAAAATAGTACTTCAACCAAAATCATAATAGTACCTAAACCACCTTTTCCTGTTTGTGTTGCAACTTCTTGCATAAAAGATTCCGGTAATCTGGAAAGAATACCAACCATGATTAAGATAGAAATACCGTTTCCGATTCCTTTATCAGTTATTTTTTCTCCCAACCACATTGCAAATACCGAACCTGCAGTAAGTATTACTATACTTGGCAACCAAAACATAATAGAATTTGGTTCGATATAATATGCAGAAGAAAATTGTGCATAAGGTAAAAACATTTGAGTAATAGAAGTAAGATAAGACGGTGCTTGTACTAGACAAACCCCAATCGTAAGCCACCTTGTAATTTGATTCAAAGTATTTCTACCAGATTCTCCATCTTTTTGTAATTTTTGAAGATAAGGAATTGCCATACCCATCAACTGAACAATAATAGATGCAGAGATGTAAGGCATAATCCCAAGAGCCATGATGGACGCATGACTAAATGCACCTCCTGTAAAAGAAGATAACAAGCCAAGAAGTCCTGCTCCTTGCTTGTTGCCACCATTATTTTTGTAATGCTCCAATAAATCTCCAACTTCCGCCAAATTAATTGCCGGAAGTGAGATATAAGATGCGAATCTATACACCAAAATGATCCCTAAAGTAAAAATAATTTTTTCTCTAAGTTCCTTTAGGTTCCAAATGTTAGTAAGTGTTTGTATAAATTCTTTCATTCGATAGTATTAAAGAGTGATTGCTTTTCCTCCTGCTTTAGCGATAAGTTCTTCAGCAGATTTGGTAAATTTATCAGCAGAAATAGAAACACCAGATTTCAATTCGCCTCTTCCCATGATTTTCACTAAATCATTTTTAGAAGCCAAACCATTTGCTACCAATATATCTTTGGTAATATCACCAGAGATATTGTGAGTATCGATAATAGTTTGTATGCTATCCAAATTGATTGCTCTGAATTCTTTTCTATTGATATTTTTGAAACCAAATTTTGGTAATCTTCTTTGCAAAGGCATTTGTCCACCTTCGAAACCAATTTTTTGAGAATAACCAGCTCTTGCCTTTTGACCTTTGTGTCCTTTTGTAGAAGTACCACCTTTTCCACTTCCTTGTCCTCTACCAATTCTTTTGGAATTGTGAGTTGATCCAGATGCTGGTCTTATATTATTTAAATTCATTTTTTTAAGATTTAAGATTTTAGAGGTTAGAAATTAGATATTAGAGGTTAGATATTAGAGGTTAGAGGTTAGAGGTTAGAGGTTAGATATTAGAGGTAAGAAATAAATTTAAAAATAACTTAAAGTGATTTCTAATTTCTAGTTTCTAATTTCTAAATTCTAGTTTCTAAAGTCTATTTTCTAGTTTCTAGTTTCTAATTTCTAACTTCTAATAAAAATTATTTTTGAACTTCTAGTAAGTGGCTAACAGCAGCTATCATACCTAGTATAGATGGAGTAGCTTCGTGTTCCACAACTTGATGAAGTTTTTTAAGTCCTAATGCTTCAAGCGTTCTTTTTTGGGTTTTAGTTCTCCCAATAGCGCTTCTTACTTGTTTTACTTTGATTGTTGCCATTGTTATAAATTATTAACCGTTAAACACTTTACTTAATGAAATACCTCTCATCCTAGCAATTTCTTCTGGTCTTCTGATGTCCAATAATGCTTTGAAAGTAGCTTTCACAACATTGTGTGGATTGGAAGAACCTTTGGATTTTGAAAGAATATCTTTAATCCCTGCAGATTCTACTACGATACGAACGGTATTACCAGCGATTACACCTGTACCATGAGAAGCAGGTCTTAGGAATACATCAGCACCTCCGTATCTTGCAGACACTTCATGATGAATAGTTCCATTAACGATAGGTACTTTTACCAAATTCTTTTTAGCCTCTTCAACAGCTTTGGAAATTGCAGAAGCAACTTCTTTGGATTTTCCAAGACCATAACCAACTGTACCTTCTTCGTCTCCTACTACAACGATAGCAGAAAAACCGAAAGCTCTACCTCCTTTGGTAACTTTGGTAACTCTATTTACTGCAACGAGACGGTCTTTCAATTCTAGACCTCCCGGTTTTACTTTTTCTATATTATCTAGTCCTAACATAATATTTTTAATTTTAGATTATAAATTTTAGAATGAATCTTTAATTTATAATATTGTTAATTATTAATAATTTAAAATCTATAATTTAAAATTTCAAACCACCTTCTCTTGCACCGTCAGCTAAAGCCTTCACTCTACCATGATATACAAATCCGTTTCTATCGAAAACTACGGATTCTATACCTACTGCTTTTGCTTTTTCAGCAATTGCTTTACCTACTTGGGTAGAGATTTCTACCTTGGTACCTTTAGCATTCAATGCTCTAGAAGATGCTTGTGCTAGGGTTTTACCATCTTTATCATCAATCAATTGAGCGTAAATTTCCTTATTACTTCTGTAAACGGACAATCTTGGCAATTCGGCAGAGCCAGAGATTTTTCCTCTTACTCTTCTCTTGATTCTAATTCTTTTTTGTTCTTTATTTAATGCCATTTTCTTAAAATTTATTAAGCAGATTTACCAGCTTTTCTTCTTAAAATTTCTCCTACGAATTTAATACCTTTTCCTTTGTAAGGTTCTGGTTTTCTAAAAGAGCGGATTTTTGCTACCACCATTCCTAGAAGTTGCTTATCATGAGAAGATAGAGTAATAATAGGATTTTTACCTTTTTCTGTTAGCGTATCTAGTGTGATTTCTTTTGGAAGTTCTACAATGATACCATGAGAGAAACCTAGTGCCAATTCAAGTTTTTGACCAGCATGAGATGCTCTATAACCAACCCCTACCAATTCTAATTGTTTTGAGAAACCAACAGAAGTTCCTACAATCATATTATTGATAAGTGCTCTATACAGACCGTGTAAGGCTCTGTGTTGTTTTGCGTCGGATGGACGACTTACAGTAAGTACACCATCTTTTTGTTCAATTGAAATTCCTTCGGAAAGTTGCTGAGAAAGTTCGCCTTTAGCTCCTTTTACAGTTACCAAACCATCTTTTTCTGTGATGGTTACTCCCGCAGGAATGTTTATAATTGCTTTACCAATTCTTGACATTTTCCTTTGATTAAAAATTAATAAATATAGCAGATTACTTCGCCACCTACTTTTTCTACTCTTGCTTTTTTATCTGTCATTACTCCTTTGGAAGTAGAGACAATAGCGATACCCAAACCATTTAATACTCTTGGTAGTTCAGTAGAACCCGCATAGTATCTCAAACCCGGTTTAGAAGCTCTTTGTATAAGCTTTATAGCAGGTTTATTGGTTTGTTTGTCGTATTTCAAAGCGATTTTGATTGTTCCTTGAACGGTTGTATCATCGAATTTGTAATTCAAGATGAAACCTTGTTCGAAAAGGATTTTTGTAATCTCTTTTTTGATTTTCGATGCAGGAATTTCCACCACTTTGTGGCCTGCGCTTTGTGCGTTCCTTACTCTAGTTAGGAAATCTGAAATTGGATCTGTTACCATTTTTCTTTTTTGTTGTTATTGGTTAATGACAGTCAGTTTTGGAGAAGAGTTAAGAGAAAAGAACAAAGAGTAAAGAATTGAATCTTTTTCTCTTTCTTCTTTTTTCTTTTCTCTAATACAACTTTACCGTCTCGATTATTCTAAATTGTTACCAACTTGCTTTTTTCACTCCTGGGATAAGACCATTGTTTGCCATTTCACGGAAAGTTACTCTGGAGATACCGAATGTTCTCATGTATCCTCTTGGTCTTCCTGTTAGTTTGCATCTGTTGTGCAATCTTACAGGGGAAGCATTTTTTGGCAAATGTTGCAAAGCTTCATAATCACCAGCTTCTTTCAGAGCTTGTCTTTTAGCAGCATATTTTGCAACCATTGCTTCTCTTTTGCGCTCACGCGCTTTCATTGATTCTTTAGCCATGTTTTAGTTCTTTTTGAACGGTAAACCGAAATGAGTTAATAATGCTTTAGCTTCTTTGTCAGTATTAGCAGATGTAACGAAAGTGATGTCCATCCCTTGGATTTTTTTCACTTTATCGATAACGATTTCTGGGAAAATAATCTGTTCTGTAATCCCTAGGTTGTAGTTACCTCTACCATCGAAACCATCAGCTTTAATTCCGTTGAAATCTCTAATTCTTGGAAGAGCCGAAGATGTTAATCTGTCTAAAAATTCAAACATTTTATTATCTCTTAATGTAACTCTTGCTCCTACTGGCATTCCTTTTCTAAGTTTGAAAGCTGCCTCATCTTTTTTAGAAATAGTACCAACTGCTTTTTGTCCTGTGATAGCTGTAAGTTCTTCTACTGCATAATCTACAATTTTTTTATCGGCAGTTGCTGCTCCTAAACCTTGAGAGATAACGATTTTCAATAATTTCGGTACTTGCATTACAGATTTGTACCCAAATTCTTCCATCATTGCAGGAACAATTTTATCTTTAAAATCTTTTTTTGGTCTTGCTATATATTCCATTTTCTTTTAATTATAAAGTTTTTCCTGTGGTTTTAGCAACTCTTACTTTTTTATCACCTTCCATTTTGATAGCAACTTTTGTAGCTTTTCCGTTGGCATCCATTAGGGATACATTGGAAATATGGATAGATGCTTCTTTTTCTACGATACCACCTTGAGGGTTAGCGGCAGATGGTTTTGTATGTTTTTTCACAACATTAACACCCGCAACGATTACTCTTGGATCTTTACCTTCTTTTTTTATCACTTCAAGTACTTCACCTTTGCTACCTTTATTTTTTCCGGTAGTTACTAGTACATTGTCTCCTCTTTTTATTTTAACTTTTGTCATCTTTTTTAGATTTTAGATTTTTAGATTTTAGATTTTAGATGAAAATTATAGTTCAAATAATCTATAATTTAAAATTCATAATTTAAAATTATTATAATACTTCTGGAGCTAATGAAATGATTTTCATATATTCTTTATCTCTAAGCTCTCTGGCAACAGGTCCGAAAACACGAGTTCCTCTCATATCACCATTAGCGTTTAGTAATACACAAGCGTTGTCATCGAATTTGATGTAAGAACCATCTTTTCTTCTAACAGCTTTTTTAGTTCTTACTACAACTGCTTTGGATACTTGACCTTTTTTGGCATTACCAGAAGGTGTGGAATCCTTGATGGTTACAACGATTTTATCACCTACTGAAGCATATCTTCTTCTGGTTCCTCCCAGAACTCTAATAACTAGTACTTCTTTGGCACCTGTGTTATCAGCAACTTTTAATCTTGATTCTGTTTGTAACATTATTATTTAGCTTTTTCAATGATTCTTACTAGTCTCCATCTTTTACTTTTGCTCAAAGGTCTAGTCTCTTGGATTAGAACTTTGTCTCCTTCTTGGCACTCATTTTTTTCGTCGTGTGCGGTATATTTTTTCGTTTTCAATACGAATTTACCGTACATTGGGTGCTTCATTCTCATAGTCTCGCTTACGACAATGGTTTTTTCCATTTTATTGCTAGAAACTATTCCGATTCTTTCTTTTCTTAAATTTCTTTCCATAATATAAAATGAAATTATTGTTGTTTAGCGGTTAATTCTGTATTCAGTCTAGCGATTATTCTTCTTAAATCTCTAACTTGGATTGGATTCTCTATTGGGCTAATTTTGTGAGCTAGTTTCAACTTGTTATAGTTAGCTTTAGCATCGGCCAATTGAGTTTTCAAATCCTCTATGCTTAAATTTTTGATATCAGCTTGTTTCATAATTTTAAAGATTAAAGAGGTTTAACAAAATCGTTAGCAACAACAAATTTAGTAACTACTGGTAGTTTTTGAGCTGCAAGACGAAGAGCTTCTTTTGCTACATCGTAAGGTACTCCACCTACTTCGAACATTATTTTTCCTGGTTTTACTACGGCTACCCAATATTCTACAGCACCTTTACCTTTACCCATCCTTACTTCGGCAGGTTTTTTGGTGATAGGTTTGTCCGGGAATATTTTTATCCATAGTTGTCCTTCTCTTTTCATATATCTGGTTGCAGCAATACGAGCGGCCTCGATTTGTCTTGCTGTAATCCAAGCACCGTCTATTGCTTTGATTCCGAAAGTTCCGTAAGCCAACTGATGTCCTCTGTTAGCGTTACCTTTCATCTTCATTTTATGAACACGACGAAATTTAACTCTTTTTGGTTGTAACATAATTTTTAACTATTAGATGTTAGATGTTAGATGTTAGATGTTAGATAAATTGTAAAATCAGTTCTTGTAACGGAAGTTCTAATTTCTAATTACTCGTTTCTAACTTCTAATTAATTATTATTATTTCTTCTTGGTTTTCTACCACCTTCTCTGTTCTCATTTCTTCCTCCAGCTGGTGCTTTTTTTTGTTGTCCTACAAGTGGAGTAAGGTCTCTTTTACCATAAACTTCTCCTTTCATAATCCAAACTTTCACTCCTAATCTACCATAAGTAGTATGAGCTTCTGCCCAGTGGTAGTCGATATCTGCACGGAAAGTGGACAATGGGATTCTTCCTTCTTTGAAAGATTCGCTTCTTGCCATTTCTGCACCATTCAAACGGCCAGAAATCATTACTTTTATACCTTCTGCACCCATTCTCATGGTAGAGGCAATTGCCATTTTCACAGCTCTTCTGTAAGAGATTCTGTTTTCAATTTGTTTAGCAATGCTTTGTGCTACTAATATTGCATCTAGTTCCGGTCTTTTGATTTCGAAAATATTGATTTGAATTTCTTTACCCGTAAGTTTTTTTAATTCTTCTTTCAATTTATCTACTTCTTGTCCACCTTTACCGATGATAAGTCCTGGTCTTGCTGTGGTAATAGTAACTGTAACTAATTTTAAAGTTCTATCGATATATATTCTAGAAATACCACCTTTGGCCAATCTAGCTTCTAGATATCTTCTGATTTTATAGTCTTCAGCGATACGGTCTCCGTAATCGTTTCCACCAAACCAGTTAGAATCCCAACCTCTGATGATTCCTAATCTGTTTCCTATTGGATTTGTTTTCTGTCCCATACCTGTTGATTATTTATTATCTTTAGAGTCTAAAATTATTGTTACATGGTTAGATCTTTTTCTGATTCTATACCCTCTACCTTGTGGTGCTGGTCTTAGTCTTTTCAACTGTCTAGCACTGTCCACAAATATTTCTTTCACAATAAGGTTTGCTTCTTCTATATCTTTTCCTTCATTTTTTGTTTGCCAGTTTGCCATAGCAGACAAAAGAAGTTTTTCTAATTTGTTAGAAGCATCTTTTTTGGAATATTTAAGGATGTATAGAGCTTTGTCCACATTTTCTCCACGGATGATATCGGCAACCAATCTCATTTTTCTTGGAGATGATGGGCAGTCATTAAGACGAGCCTGAACTACATCTTTTTTTGCTTCTTTTCTAGCGATTGCGCTATCTTGTTTTCTTGATCCCATAATTATCTACTTCCTTTATTTTTATTACCACCGTGACCTCTGAAAGATCTTGTCGGAGAAAATTCGCCTAACTTATGACCTACCATATTTTCAGTTACATATACTGGGATAAAAGATTTCCCATTGTGTACTGCGATGGTTTGTCCTACGAAGTCCGGGGAGATCATAGATGCTCTGGACCAAGTTTTGATAACTGTTTTTTTGTCTGCTGCAATATTTGCTTGAACCTTCTTATCTAAAGAATGATGGATGAAAGGTCCTTTTTTAAGTGATCTTGCCATAATTATTTTCTTTTAGATACGATATAACGGTTAGATGCTTTATTTTTCTTTCTTGTTTTGTAACCTTTAGCTGGCATACCATTTCTGGATCTTGGGTGTCCTCCGGAGGATCTACCTTCACCACCACCCATTGGGTGATCTACTGGGTTCATTACTACGGCTCTTGTTCTTGGTCTTCTTCCTAACCATCTGCTTCTACCTGCTTTACCAGATACAGTTAATTGATGATCAGAGTTGGATACGGAACCTACCATTGCCATACATTCTGTAAGGATCATTCTAGATTCTCCAGAAGGCAATTTTATGATAGCATATTTACCATCTCTAGAAGTAAGTTGAGCCGAAGATCCTGCACTTCTTGCAAGGATTGCACCTTGTCCAGGTTTCAACTCGATACAAGAAATTACAGTTCCCAAAGGAATGCTTTTTAATTTCATTGCATTACCTACATTTGGTTCTACGCTTTCTCCAGAAACAATTTTTTGATCTACTTTGATACCATTTGGAGCGATGATGTATCTTTTTTCTCCATCTGTATATTCAACTAGTGCAATAAATGCGGTTCTGTTTGGATCGTATTCTACGGTTTTTACAGTCGCTTCAACATTTGGTTTGTTTCTTTTGAAGTCGATAATTCTGTATTTCTTTTTGTGTCCACCTCCGGTGTAACGCATGGTCATTTTACCAGTTTGGTTACGACCTCCAGACTTTTTAATACCAACGGTAAGAGATTTCTCTGGTTTGTTGGTCGTAATTTCTTCAAAGTTGTTTACAACTCTGAATCTCTGTCCTGGGGTGATAGGTTTTAATTTTCTAACAGACATTACTAATGTTTATAATTAATTTTAAATTTTCTTTTTTTGGAAAAGGCTATTAACGAGAAGCTAATAGCCAATTACCTAATATTATACTGAAAAAATATCCAAAACTTCTCCTTCGACAAGTTTTACAACAGCTTTTTTCAATTTGTTGGTTTTCCCAACTTGAAGTCCTTTTTTGGTATGTTTCGAAGAAACTTTTGGTGCATAAACCATAGTGTTTACATCGGATACCTTCACACCATAAGTAGCTTCTACTGCATTTTTGATTTGGATTTTATTTGCTTTTGTATTTACCAAAAAGCTATAAGTTCCTCTCAAATCTGTAAGGTAGTTTGCTTTTTCTGAAATTACCGGTTTGATGATTATTGACATGATTTATTTTTTTAAAATTTCTGTAAATTTATCTACTGCACCTTCAAAGAAAATAATTTCACCAGCGTTTACTAAATCATAAGAAGAAATTTCGTTATAATTCAAAACTTTGGTTTTTGGTAAATTTCTTGAAGATAGATATACATTTTTATTAGCTTCGGCTAGGATGAACAAAGATTTTTTACCTGTAAGTTCCAATGCGTTCAAAACGCTGATGAAATCTTTGGTTTTAGGAGCGTTTAGGCTCATATCTTCCATTACTTTGATGCTATTATCTTTCATTTTTTGAGAAAGCACAGATTTTTTTGCTAATCTTTTTAGTGCTTTATTCAATTTGAATCTGTAATCTCTTGGTTTAGGTCCGAATACTCTACCTCCACCTCTGAAAGTTGGAGATTTTATATCACCATATCTAGCAGAACCGGAACCTTTTTGTTTTTTAAGTTTCTTGGTAGAAGCGGTAATTTCGCTTCTTTCTTTAGACTTATGCGTTCCTTGTCTTTGTGCTGCAAGAAATTGTTTTACTTCCAAATAAACTGCATGTTGGTTTGGCTCAATTCCGAATACAGATGCATCCATAGAAACCTTTCTTCCGGTTTCTTTTCCTAAGGTATTTAATACTACTAGTTCCATCTTCTTACAATTACATATGAATTTTTAGCCCCAGGAATTGCACCTTTTACAACTAAAAGATTTTGTTCCTCATCTACTTTCAACACTTGCAGGTTTTGTACAGTAACTTGCTTACCACCCATTCTTCCTGCCATTCTCATTCCTTTGAAAACTCTTGAAGGATCTGATCCTGCACCGATAGAACCAGGGGCTCTTAATCTGTTGTGCTGACCATGAGTAGCTTGCATTACCCCTCCGAAATTGTGTCTTTTCACAACCCCTTGGAAACCTTTACCTTTGGAAGTACCTGTTACATCGATATACTCTCCTTCGGAGAAAAGATTAACATTTACTTCGTCTCCAACTTTCAACTCGTCGAATCCGTGGTGGAATTCAACTAATTTTGCTTTTGGAGTAGAACCAGCCTTTTTGAAATGACCAGCTAATGCCTTTCCGACATTCTTTTCACTCTTGTCATCGAAACCCAACTGAAAGCCTACATAGCCATCTTTTTCTAGGGTTCTGACCTGTAAAACCGAGCAAGGACCAGCTTGAATAACGGTACACGGAATATTTTTTCCGTTCTCGTCAAACAGGGAAGTCATCCCGATTTTTTTTCCAATAATACCTGACATTGTTTATTATATATAAAATTTATCTTTCTAAAAACTAACTATTTATAAGGGTTGAGTTGATTTCTATTATTAGTTAAGGCACAATCTTCCCCTAAAATGAGTGTGCAAATGTATGAATAATTTTGATAACTGCAAATTTTTTTTGAAAATATTTTGAAAATGAGGGATTTATTGAATTTATAATTTAAAAAAAAGCGGTATCATAAATTTATGATACCGCAATTGAGTTAATTGGTTTAAAAATTAGTTAGGTGCCCAATAAGTCCACTTGGAACCATTGAAAACAGCTAATCTTTTTGCTCCAGTTTTATTAACATACACCATCATTCCGGGAGCCGGATCTGGTACATCGTCAGTTTTGGCAACAATAGGCAATACCATTGCTTTGGTAGTAGATTCCAATACCAAAACTCCTTTTGCAGCACTACTGTTAGCTCCGATAACTGCTTTGGAGTCCGCAACTTCTGTTACTGTAGAAGGTTGTGCAGTCATCACATTTTGTGTAGCTCCACCAGAAACTGAAAATTGATTGAGGTTGGCTTCGTTTCCACTGCTCAAATCTTGCCACGAACCATTGTAGTATTTCACTTTTGCTTTGGTAGCATCGGTGGCATCTACTAATATTGTTCCTTCGGTTAGGTTTACTCCAGAAGGCATAGTTCTGACATAAGGTAAAATTATCCCTTTGTTTTGTCCCGCAGCAAATTCAAGCAATACAGCAGTTTTTTTATTTGCGGCTGCTGTACCAACAGCATCTCCTATTACGACTTGTGAAAAAGCCATTGAAGAAGCTAATAGTAAGGTTGATATAATTATCTTTTTCATTTTATTTATTTTTAAATTAACAAATAATTAAAAAGTTTGGCCGAGCTTAATCTTAATCCCAGCCTAAACCTTTATCTGTTATGGGCAAGAAGGGTTATTGAAACATTTCCAATCTGTACCGTCAAATATTTTCAAACATTTGGCATCGGTGTCATAAGACATCATACCTTCTACTGCGTTGTTTGCAGTTTTAATAGCATTTAGTTGTGCGGTAGTCATTCTGGTTACTACAAAACCTTGGGTGTTAGATTCCAAAGCAATGTGTCCTGATTTCCTAACCATTGGCCAGTTGTCTGCTTGCGACGGAGATGCTCCTGCTCTTTTTAATAGTGTAATACCTACTTTTGTTGCAGGACCTGTACCTGAAAGGATTGGATCGTTGAAACAAGCACAAGTATTATAGCCCGGATCTGTTGGTAAATAATAAGAAACTGTCATTGGTGTAGGACACTGTACAGTAAACCCATCATAAGTTGCATAATAAGTTCCAGGACCTACTGATAAAGGATTAGCTACAGGAATTGTTCCTGCTGCATCTGTCCACCACTTAATGCCGGTTGCTCCTGCTGGCAATGCTGAAGTATAAGCATCTGCCAAATTAGCTGTTGCACCATTACAAATTTTTAAATTTTTAACAATAGGAGCAGTTACTACTCCGCAAATTGCTA
>JAFDZJ010000110.1 GCA_018266965.1 Bacteroidota bacterium | reverse complement strand
CGGCAACGAAAAAACCATTGAGTAATACGAGAAAAATAGCAATAAAAATCTTGACTAAACTGTCGGGGTCCATGTATTTTTGTTATGATGGTACAAATATATAGATATTTTTTTAAATGAAATTTACAGTTTAGTTTAAAGGTAATCTAAAAATCCATTAGAAAAAAAAACAAATTACTTCTCTTTTTGGAGTAAAAATCGGTTTTTATTTTATTCTAAATTCCAGTTTCACATTGAAAAATCTACCGGTAAGTCTGGTAGGTACCGGATAGATGAGTTGGGTATTGGCATCGGTTATCCATTGGTTAGCAACGGTATTATTAATATTAAAAGCATTGAAAACCTGCACTCCCAAAGTTAATTCGTCAAATGCACCCCAAAATCCCCAACGGTCATTTTTTTCTTTGGGATCAATAAAAACATAGGAAAGTCCCATATCTACTCTTTTGTAAGAAGGCAATGTCCTTTGGAATTGATAGGCATTACTATACGGAGGTGCTCCTGTTGGTAATCCCATGGCATATATTCCGGTAAGATTAACCCTCATTTTCGGGAATTTTGGCATATAATCTTGGTAGAAAATAGCAAATCGAAATCTTTGATCTGTTGGTCTTGGTATATCTCCTTGGTTGTCTATATTTTCAAAAGCTCTGGCATAACTAGCAGAAATCCAAGATTCTACTCCGGGTACAAATTCGCCAAACAATCTTGTGTCTATTCCATAAGCATAGCCTGTAGCATTGTTTTGTCCGGTATATTTTATCCTAACATTGTCCATATAGTATGGGATAAGGTTGTCCATTTTTTTGTAATACAATTCGGTAGTAAGTTTGAATGATCTTTCGTACATACTGAATTCGTAGTCGTTGGCTAGGATAATTTGTGTGGACTTTTGCGATTTTATTTGGTCATTAAAACTACCGTCCAAATCTTTTATTTCTTTGTAAAAAGGAGCTTGGTAATAAATTCCTCCCGATAGTTTGAAGAGCATATCTGCCTCCCAATCTGGTTTTATTGCAAATTGTGCTCTGGGCGAGAAAATTGTTTCTTTGTTGAAACTCCAATGACTAGCTCTTACCCCTGCATTCAGAAATATTTTATTATTTCCCCACATCAATTTTTGGGAATATTGCAAATAGCCGGATAGTCTAGTGGGTTCAATATAATTATTTCCAGCAATATGATGTTTCAAAATAAGAGGAGAACCGTCCAAAGTACCAGGATTAGTAATAACTCTTGGTATGCTGTAACCAATGGAATCTAACAATTGCCATTCGTTGGTATAATCTTTCAGGCTTTCTTTTTCGTATTTGAAACCGAGTTCTATATCCGTATTTACATTGGGAGAAAATTTTGTCCGAAGTTGTGTGCCATAAGTTTTTACCAATAAGTCATTTCTTGCATTGTCGATTTGTCCACCTACATCATAAGAAGTAACAGGTTCGCCAGTAACAGGATTAAATGTTTGCAACATATATGCAGAAGCTATGGTATAATATTCTCTTTCTCTGTTTTGGTAGGCAAAACCATCAACAGTGAATTTCAATTTTTTGTTGGGTTTGTAGGTTACTGTACCTGTTCCCATCATATTTTTGTATTGGTCGTTTTCTTTTCCGTTGTAGTAAACAGTAAGTTTTAGCGGAGTCAAAAGACTTCCGAAATCCACCTCTTTCTTTTTTGGAATCATTTCGTAGTCGTTTTTGGACCAATATCCTACAAACGAAACCGATAATTTGGGGTTGATGTGGTAATTGATATACGATTGAAAATCCATATATTGTGGATTGAAATCGGTATCTTCTTTCAAAGTATTCAGTACCAAATTGGTATTTCTGTATCGAGCAGAAATAAGTGCAGTAAGTTTTTTATCTCTTGTAGCAAAACCAGTAGAAAGCCTTCCACCAATAAGACTGGCTTCACCGGAAAGTTCTAATTTCTCTGGTTCACGGTAATAAATATTTAGTGCAGATGACATTTTGTCTCCATATTTTGCCTCGAAACCACCAGCAGAGAAATTAACAGAAGAAACCATATCCGGATTGATGATACTCATACCTTCCTGCATGGAGTTTCTTATTAAAAAAGGGCGATAAATTTCGATATCATTGATATAAATGAGGTTTTCGTCGTAATTACCACCCCTAACCATGTATTGTGAGGATAGTTCGGTATTGGAGTTTACAGAAGGTAGCGTTTTTATTAACCCTTCAATCCCACCAGAAATTGAGGCGATTTGTGAGGCTTCTTTGGCAGAAATTTTTACTGTGGTAAGGTCTGTATTTTTTTGGAAATTTCTTTTTTGGAAAACCACCTCTTCTATCTGTTGTTCTTTGGTGTTACTATCTTTTTTAGTATTTTTTTGAGCCAAAAAAAACAGGGGACTTACCAAAAGTGAGAGATATATTATTTTTTTAAAACGCATGATTTCTGTTGTTATAAATATTTACAATATTGCTTTTCTTATTTTGGTAAGTTTCCCCAACAAATCGTCTAACAAATCCAATTTTAGCATATTGGCACCATCGGATTTCGCACAAGATGGATTGGGGTGTGTTTCCAAAAATATTCCATCGGTACCTACAGCAATTCCTGCTTTTGCAATAGTTTCTATAAGTTCAGGTCTTCCTCCGGTAACTCCAGATTCTTGGTTGGGTTGCTGCAAAGAGTGTGTAATGTCCAAAATTACAGGAGCATACTTTTGCATCGTAGGTATTCCACGGAAATCTACCACCAAATCGGTGTAACCAAAAGAATTACCTCTTTCTATAATAGCAACTTTGTCGTTTCCGGAATCTTTTACTTTTTGTACTGCAAATTGCATGGATTCCGGAGATAGAAATTGTCCTTTTTTCAGGGTAACAACCTTTCCAGTTTTGGCTGCCGCCACTACCAAATCGGTTTGCCTAACCAAAAAGGCCGGGATCTGTAGCACATCTACAAATTGAGCTGCAAGTTTGGCGTGGTCTATTTCGTGTATATCGGTTGTAGTGGGAATATTGAAATGTTGCCCCACTTTTTTTATAATTTCCAACGCTTTTGTATCGCCAATACCGGTAAAAGAATCTACTCTGGAGCGATTGGCTTTTTTAAAACTGCCTTTAAAAATATACGGAATTTGGTATTTGTCGGTAATAGCAATTATTTTTTCGGCAATTTCAAATGCCATTTCTTCGGATTCAATAGCACAAGGACCTGCAATAAGGAAAAAGTTATTGGACTCTTTGTGTCGGATGTTATGGAGATGTTGTATCATTTTTTATTTAACTATTTTTTCTCAAAAATAAAGATTTTACGCCAATTTATCAACTTTATTTTCTTATATATAAATTATAATCAGTACCGGAGGGTTTAAATTGATATATTTTTTGTAGAATTTCATTGTCGGATTTTACATGTTCATTTATCCTAAATTCTTTCAACAGTGTATAATTTGCTTTGTAATAATCTGCATCTTTACCCAAAAACAAATCGGTGTAAGAAAGTAGATATTTGGGTTTTCGATTTTTGATGGTGTTCAGTTTGTAATTTTTTTTATCTTTTTTTATTTCTTCTTGTACTTGTTTGTCCACCAATCCAACTTCGTCTATCGTTTTCAAATGAGAAAAATAAGGTACATATCCAGCAGGTTCCAAGAAAATCCATTGGGTTTTGTCTTTTTCTATTTTGTCCAAATACAATCCAATTTGCCTTCTATAGTTCCACTCTCCATTTCCCGTAGCTATCGAATGTATGGTTTGGAAAATTACCATGGGCAGGATATAAAAAACTATTAAACAAGCCATCCAAAATTTCTTTTTGGTTTGCACCTCTAATACCAAAACCAAAATCGGCACAAATAATAAAACCTGTGGCACCCAATAATACCAATCGAAATAACTTTTCTGTGATATAAAAATAATTTGTTTTGCCCAACCAAATAGGAAAATTATCCATAAAAAAATATTTCTATTTTCTTTTTTTCTAATAATGATGATAAATGCTAATAACTCAAATATTAAAATGCTGATAGTAATAGGATTGATGGAGGTAGGGGTTTTTACCATTCCCCAAAAATTACCATAATTTAGCAGGAAATACTCCCAATTTTCTTGTGTGGTAAATATTTTGTCGTAGGTAAGTTTTTTGGCAGTAATGGTATTATTAACAATTTCATGAAAATACAACCAATTGAAAGACAACAAAATAATCAATCCCAAAATCCCTCCCAGTATATACAACCATCGGATTTTTTTAACCCAAAACACATCTACCAAAAATACAATTCCCAAAAATATTACGGTGTCTATCCTTGTTAATAAAATAAGTATTGGAAAAATAATGAACGCCCATTTTTTCTCTTTTGAAAATCCAAAATACAACAAACTCATCTCCAAAAAGAAGAGCAAACCATACTCCATTCCCAAAATGGAAATTTTGATGGAGGGAGGCAAAATCCCAAATAAGAAGATAAAAACCGCTTGATGCCAAGTATTTTTAAAGATTAATTTCGATAAAAAATAGGAACCAATACCAAACAACACCGAATTGAAGATGAGTAAAGGATAAATGAAATTTTCTTTTCCAAAAATAAAATTGAAAACATAGGACAAAAACATGTACAAATGCGTGGT
Source organism: Bacteroidota bacterium (assembly GCA_018266965.1). Taxonomy (GTDB): domain Bacteria; phylum Bacteroidota; class Bacteroidia; order Flavobacteriales; family Weeksellaceae; genus Amniculibacterium. The sequence continues at coordinate 12,527 of JAFDZJ010000110.1, read as the reverse complement.
TGAGGAAGAAATTTTTTCATCGCCATTGAAACCAATTACTCCATAATCCAAAAGATTTTGAGCCACTCGCCAAGTGATGAGTGCGTCTTCCTGAATATGATGGGTAAGAAAGAATAAAAATTTTACAAGTACCGTGAATAGTACAGCATAAATAGGTAGTTTTTTTGATTTTTTCAATTTAGGAGTGCTTCGTTATTTTAAATGTTTTTTCTGACCCAAAAATAATAAAAATAATCTGAAGAAAAATTTAACGCTAATATTTACAGGGCAAATGAGTTTAAGGATTTTATACTATGGCGATAGCAATTCTTCTGTTGATTGTTTTCCAAAATCTATATCTCTTCTATGTTACTTTGCATTTAAAACGATTTTAATTTATCCATTCCTAGATTAAAAACATTTAATGCTTAATTTTCCTTTTAATTTTCTCCCAGTAATATTCAAAAATAGTTTTTTTTCTGTGTTTTTTCAAATCATTATGGGTGAAAAGTCCTTCGCCTTGGGCTATTTTAAAGTTTTGTTGTACCCACCAAGCTGCGATGTTTTTTTCCAATTGCACCCCTTCTCCCAAAAAAGGAATAATGTTTTTAAAATAAAATTCCTTATTAATTAAGAAAGGATTATTGGTCCAATTTGCCCATCTGGAAGTTGTTGTAAAATACTCTCCTACTTTTTGGATTTTATCAGGAAAATTTTCTGCCGGATCTAGCCAATGAAGGGATTCCAACAAATGCGGCGAAGTACACTGATGCCAATCGTCATAGTAATTGAGTTCGTTGCCTTTGTGTATTTCCGAATATAAAGGGAAACCTGGGGTTTTTCGGCTTCGGTATCGTACAATATCAAAGCCATTGGTTAGTAAATCGTATCCTTCTTTCAGTCTTTTGTAGGTGGTTTCAAGGTTTTCTATAAGTTCCCAATCGTGTTCTAAAAATAATACTTTATCATATTTAGCATTTTCAAAAAGTTTGACAATACCTTTGCCGATACCGATATTTTCATTAATACCAATAAATTTTATCCCCAACTTTTTGGCTAATTGCTCATCTTCTTTACTCACTTCTTGAAATAAAATGCATAGATCATCAGACAAATTGAGCAGTCCGTTTTTTTGGTAAGACTTCAATGTATTGGCGAGAGTTTTACCACTTTTCCAAGAGAGAATACAGATTGAGATTGGGAGTTGTTGCATGGTGTTAATCAAAATTTAAAAAAGCATGATTTCCAAGTTTGGCTTTTGCTCTTAACTCCTCTATAAAAGTCCATTTATCTTTAAAATGCTTTTGTAACTCACTATAAAAGTCAGCCTCTTTTTTTCTTCCTTTCAATCTTAATTTGATAGCATCATAGAATAAAGATTTTTTTTCCGACTTGTAGTTGAAATCGGTATTTATATTGAGGTATCTTGTTTCTCTCTGCATACGCATCGACTCCAATCGTGCTTTTTCTTTGTCGGTATGATTTGGTTTCAAAAAGCCTTGAAAAGCATCATGAACCACTTTTGATTTTGTGGAAATTAGGATTTTTTTATTGAAAAATTTGATTCTGTTTATATAATCATAATCTTCGGCTCCATAAAAAAAATAAGGATTAAAACCTCCAATTTCATCAATAGTCTTTCTGGGTAAAAGCCAATGGGCAGCGTTTACAAAATCTATCTCATAATAGTTTTTTTCAGTTTTGTTGATGAAATCTGAAAGCAAACGGTTGTGTTCGGTATATCTTGCCAAATACCTTTCGAAGTGCATATCTAGATTTTTCTCCGAGCCATCCAAATGCATCGGACTCAAAATTCCGATTTCATCTTTGTTAGGATATTCATTATAAACTTCTAACATTTTCTGAATAGAATCTTCAAAAATCCAAGCATCTTGATTCATCAAATAGAAAAAATCTGCCCCATTTTTATAGGCGATTTCAATTCCCAAATTATTCGCTTTTCCAAAACCCAGATTTTCCGGAGATTGCACAAACTCAACTTCAGGGAAATGAGTTTGTATATAGTTTTGTGTTCCATCGGTAGAACCATTATCAACCACGATAACATCCACAGGCATAGATGATTTCCTAAGACTGGAAAAACATTTTTCTGCCCATTTCATGGCGTTGTAGGTTACGATGATTATTGATATTTTAGGAGATTTCATCAAGTATTTTATAATAATATTTCATTTTGAGATGGGTAATCCATCTTTTTGGGATTGGTAAATTTAAAATAAATTTTCGATAATCTTCTCTACATTTTTCTTTATACAAATCGACTAATTTCGAGTCGAGCCTCAATGCGATAACACCATTCTTCACAAGCTCAAATCTTTTTATTTTACTGTAAATAGTTTGTACACTTTCCATCGGATAATTATTGATATTGGTGTCAAAACCAATATTTTGGTTCTCGTGCATTCTATATAATGTTAGCACTTCATCAATTAACAAAAAAGCATTGTCATTACAACCTTTCAATATCAATTCATAATCATGAATAATTTGTTGATGAGGGGTTTTCAGAGGAAGATATTTTTCTTTTGCTTCTTTTGTGATTGTTAAAGACATTCCGGGGAAAACATTTCTTTGGAAAAGAAGATATTTCAAAAGTTCCTTATTGGAAAAATTTTTATCAAAACCTTTAATATCCCAAAACGAAGTAGTAGAGATTTCATTATTTTTTTCTAAAATATCAATTCTATGTGCAAAAATATTTTTGTTTGGATTTTGTTTTGTTGTAGAGAGTATCGTTTCTACTTTATGTTTAAGCCAAATATCATCTTGATCACATAAAAAAATTAAATCTCCATTGCAAAGCGAAATTGCTTTTTCAAAATTTTTGACATAGCCCAAATTATTATCATTAAAAAAAAGTTGAAAAACAGCAGGTAATTTTCTTTGATAATCTAATAATATACTTTTTGTTGTATCTGTGGAACCATCATCACATACTATAATTTCATCTACGGGAATACCTTGGCACAATATACTGTCCAATTGTTCGGCTAGAAATTTTTCGCCGTTGTAGGTACAAAGTGCAACTGATATTGTCATATATTACTAATTGAATATTTTTTTTACTTTGTTAATGATTCTTATATGGATTGGTTTTTCCGAAATATCTACTAAGTGAACTGAATTTTTGTGTTTGTAGTTTTCAAAATTTCTATAAAATGACTGAAATTTATGAGATTTTTTAATAAAAATCATACAATTTTGACCCAAACTCATCATTTCAATCTGTTGCAAAGTTTGGTATTCCAAGTCGGATAAATTGTATTTTATTTGTAAATTTTCTTCTATAAACTCTGCATTTATAAATTCATTAATGATATTTAATTTCTGATATATTGAAAATAATCGAGAATCAAAACCATATCCATATTGCCAAGCTCTGCCCCAAAAATTGGTTTCTGTATCTTCAATAATATACACTCCCCCCTCTTCTAACAAAGAGAAAAATCGCACAAAAGTATTCCACTGATGTTGTGGAATATGCGAAGCATCGTCAATTATAAAATGATATTTTTGGTTATTGTTTTTTACAAACAAGTCCAGCTCCTCTATTTTATCTTGGTTTACATTGTAGAACTTGTTGAGTCTATCATCATTAGGGTTAGCTATTATATCAATTGAGTCTATTTTGGGTTGGTTAAAATAAGATTGCCATATTCCAATAGAATAACCATTGTCATATCCTAGCTCTAGCATTTTCAACTGCTCAATTCCCCGAAGAGATTCTAAAAAATAGGGATAAAATCTTTGGTATCCGTGCTGATGTGTTTTATCCGACTTGTCATTGGATTGTACAAAATCTTGTAACATATTTTCAGTCATTATGAGTTATTTTTTTAGTTGGTAATATAGTTTTTTTAGCTGTAAATATTTTGATACAAAAAAATCTTTCTGTATTTTTTTTAATTCGTTTTTAAGTTGTAGGTTTTCAATGGATTTTATTTCAATTTCGTTCAAAACAAGTTGATCATATATTTCCTTACCATACAGTTCAAAAATAATAGGATAGATTTTTGCTTTTTGATGTACTAATTGTATCAAATCCGACGAAAGTGTGTCTTTGTTTTCTTTTCTGTAATTGCAGAGGTTTTCTTCAATTATTTGGCATCTAGGGTTATTATAGAAAATTTTCAGCCACATCAACCAATCTTCCATGCTTTTTACTTCGGTAGAAAATGTGAAGTTTGCTAATACTTTAACAGAGAATAAACCACAATGTATTGGAATGGTAAATTGCTTGCCCCAGTTATGTAGAATAGAATCAAAATTTAAAAATTTATTTTCAATTTGGTTGTACCCTTTTGTTTTTTTGTTAAATTCCAATAAGCTGAATTGAGACAAAATAATTTCATTAGAATCAAAAAATGTTGAAGATCTTTCAAATTTTGTTATTTCCAGTGTATCATCACAATCCAAAAACTGTATCCATTCCCCTTTTTCTATCTCTAATCCAGCATTTCTGGCAGAAGAAAGCCCTCCGTTTTCTTTTTTTATATAAACAAATCGTGGGTCTTTTTTTGTCCATTCTAGGGCAATTTCTTCTGTATTATCCGGAGAACCATCATTCACTATAATACATTCCCAATTGGGATAGGTTTGATCCAAAACAGATTGCAAACACTCGTCTAAATACTGTGCTTGGTTGTAGCAAGGGACTATAACGGAAATAAGTGGGTTAGTCAAAATTTTGTGTTTTTATAAAGTAATTTAGTTTTTCAAGATTTTCAAATATTTCTCTTCAAATATTTTTTTGCTAAAATTATCTTTAGCATACAAATAAGCATTTTCGGATAGTGATTTTAGAAGCTTTTTATCCTTGTTCAAATTATTTATAATTTCAACAAAAGTATTAATAATATTTTCTTGGGAATTATTTTCTACTAAAAATCCGTTGATACCATTTTGTATATGTTCTTTTATGCCTCCAACATTTGTACAAATACACACAACACCTTGTGCCATAGCTTCCATTACCACCATTGGAAAACCTTCTCTTTCCGAAGTTATCAGTAATATGTCCGTTTGTTTATAAATATCGGATAATTGATTACTATCCAAAATATGTCCCTTGTAGTATTTTTCAGTATTTTTCACATTTTTTTCAATGGGTCCATAAATTCGTAGATGTATATTTTGAGATAATTTATCACCAATTTCAACAATTAGGTTTACTCTTTTTTCTGGTGAAATTCTACCACAATAGATTATTTCCAATTCATTTTTTATTCCTTTTTCAAATAACAAATCAGGTATTTCAACCATATTATTGACAACTACAATCCTATCCAAATATAATTGATTAACACTGTTATTAGCATACAAAACCTCAAAATCTTGTTTAGTTTTTTGGTTAATGACAATCCTTTGATTCAGATAATTCACATACTTCAGACTAGGTATTTCTATTCCCAAATCAGGATAACTGAATGCGTGAATAAGGTCTGTTTTTTTGATTTTACCAGATAAAATTGGTAATTTTTCATAATAAAACATGGTATTGCAACCCAATGTAGATATTTTATTGACCCTGCCAATACATCGAAAAGCACAATCCAATATTTTTCTAAAATATTTATTATCCAAATAGTATCGTAAGTTATAACAATGGCTGTATTCTATAAATTCCGAATAAAAATGATTGTTGTTGGAATAATTAGTAAACAAAGTAATCGATTTTTTTCTCCCCATACTCTTTACAATATCCAAGTGTACCCTTTCCGCTCCTCCCGTGTGATAAAATGGAAAGAAGAAAATAGTATCTACCGAGAAAGAATTTAGAAGAAAAGAAAAAATAAAAACAAAAAATTCCCAATATTTTTTTACCCCAAAATAAAAAAAAGCTACCGAACCAAAATTTAAAATTAGTGTGGATTTTATATTCAAAAATTTGTACTTTTTTAAAATAGATTTTAGTTCTCCATTAATTTTTTTTTGTTTAAATAAGGTGTATATTCTATGATTTATTTCTTTTTTTAAAATACCTTCTTGGTCATATTTTGCTTTTAATACAAGTTCTTCAATCAGTATTTTGTCTATTTTGAGTTTAGAGATATTTTCAGCGTGTCTTCTGTAATAAGCCAATTTTTCATCAATATATGCAATAGAGTATTGTGTTGATAATTCTAACCATTTTGAATAATCTTCTAAAATAAAATTCAATTTGTACGGTTTGGATTTTTTAAGTACTTCGGTATGCAAAATTACGCTAAGGGCAGGTATTTTGTTTTCTATCAAAAGTTGATCGGAAACAAGTTTTCCATTTGACAACTGTGATTGGTTATATCCAAAATATTCTTCTGCTATATCAGAATTTTCATCAACAACAAAAGTATCCGTAAAAACCATTCCATAGTCATCGCCCAAACTCTCCAATTTTGCTACACATTTCTCAATTGCTTCCGGGTGCAAATAATCATCAGCAGCAATTAGTTTTATGTATTTTCCATTGGCTTTGGCAATACATTCGTTCAGCATGGTTGCCAAACCTGTGTTTTGGGTATGGTGATTTTTATGGATTGTAGGATAATTATTTTCAGACAACCATTTGTCAAATACTTCTACAGAATTATCAGCAGAAGCATCATCACCAACAATCAATTCTATATTGGGATAGGTTTGGGATTTTATACTGTCCAAATTCTCTTGGATGTATCTCCCTTGGTTGTAGGAAATAACAACTATAGTAACTAATGGAAAAGATGTTGAATGGCTACTCAAAACTTTATTATAAATTTATAAAAAAGCAAAAATAATGAAATTTAACTGGTCTGAAAAATATTAAACCTACCAAAAATTTAAAAAAACTCTTGCGTACTAATACTGCAATTTTCTTAATTTTGGAGTAGTAACACCTACAATAGTAACCACTACAATAGTCATAATCCCTCCAAAGACAACCGATCTTACCACCCCTAACAACTTGGCAGCCAAACCACTTTCGAATTGCCCCATCTCATTGCTACTCATTATAAAAATAGAATTGGTACTCAACACTCTCCCTCTTATATGATCTGGAGTTTTTAGTTGTACTATTGTCCCTCTTATAACAACAGAAATCCCATCTAACATACCACTGACAACCAAAAATCCGAAAGACAACCAATACCAAGCAGAAAGTCCAAATCCAATAATGCAAAGTCCAAAACCTGTTACTACTGCAAGTAAAATTTTGCCCTGATTTTTGCGTAATGGAAAAAATGACAACGAAATAATCACACATACAGAACCTATATCCGAAGCCGCATTCAAAACACCAAATCCTTCTGCACCCACTTTCAAAATATCACTTGCATAGACTGGTATCATAGCTACAGCTCCTCCGAACAATACTGCAAACATATCCAAACACAATGCACCCAAAATCTCTTTGGTCTTATAAATATAGGAAATTCCTGTTTTTATACTTTCAAAAACTTTTGGCGTTTCATCTTGATATTCAGACTGTTGCTGATTGACTTGCCAAAACAACAACGAAGCTGTCAATATCAATCCAATGATGATAACCAAAGTCCAAGATATACCGATAAAAGCAATCAAAAACCCTCCCAAAGCATGTCCTAATACCGATGAACTAAGAAATGTAGCTTGGTTAAGAGTTACTGCACCTGCCAGTTTTTCTTTACCTACAATCTTTGGAATCATCGACGGAACTATTGGTCCTAAAAAAGCTCTTACAATTCCGGTAAAAAATATCACTCCATATATATAATACGAAATTTGATGTCCCGAAAAATTAAATTTATGCCCGAAAAATGCCGGAATCAGCAATAAACTTATCAAGATTGCGTAAGCATAATTACAAATTATTAGCAATTTCTTTTTTTCATTCATATCAATAAAATGTCCGGCATACAAAGCACAACTAACAGCCGGAACAACTTCGGACAACCCAATTAATCCAATAGAAAAAGGATCTTTGGTAAGTTGATACACCCACCAACCAAGTAAGGTTGCCAGCATCCTAAAAGCTAAAATTAATAAAAATCTACCGGAAAGTAAATTTCTAAATTCTACAATAGAAAGAGTTTGTAGAGGAGATATATTTGACATGGTGCAAATTTAGTGGTTTTTACCGTTTCCAATCGTTCATTTTGAAATAATCTTATGTAAATTTGCAAATTATGAATTGGATATTATTAATAATTGCTGGTTTATTCGAGACTGGCTTTGCAATCTGTTTAGGAAAAGCACAGCAATCCGAAGGCAAAGAAAGTATATATTGGTGGATAGGTTTTGTGGCTTGTCTTTTCATCTCCATGTTTTTGATGTACAAATCCATATCGGGAGAAACAGCAATTCCCATCGGAACCGCTTATGCAGTATGGACGGGAATTGGTGCTGTCGGCGGAGTAATTGCCGGTATTTTTATTTTTAAAGAACCTGTTATATTCTGGAGAATGTTTTTTGTGTTTACTCTGATAGCCTCCGTAATAGGTTTGAAATTTGTAAGTCAGTAATCTATCTAGCTGCGCTAATGCCAATAACTGTTGCAGCTGCAACACCTATCACTGCTCCTACTGTTGTAATGGTAGCTTTGGTATTATCCCTTACAGCAGTTACATTTCCTTTTGCCAAAGAAATTTGGATACTATCTTTTTTACCGGTATATCCTACAATACTATCATTTTTTATTTTATAAAATTTCATTTTCTGTTTTAGCTTACTGTCCCTCAAAGAAAAAGAATAAGATTTCCCACTTTGAAGCTGCGAATAATCATTCTTACTTAGGTCTTGTGAGTATTTAGTAGTAGCACATGAGGACAACAACAGCAATCCTGCCAATAATGACAATTTAGAAGATAGTGGTTTTTTCATTTTTAAAAATTTATTGTTCAAATATATTATTTTTTTTCAACAATATCCTAATCATCATTTTATATCTTTAGATTTTCTAGGAAATCAGCTATTTTTCTGTCATTTGCCAATCTAGGAATTTTATTTTGACCACCTAATTTACCAATTGACTTTGCATAGTCTTGAAATGCGTTTTTTTTCAGTGGAGTAATAACTAATGGCTGCAAAATACTCCCGGCAATCAAATCATCATAATATGAGTTTTGTTTTCGCATCTCTACATCCAATTCTTTGCGAAACAATTCTATATCTATGGGTAATTTTTCAAATTCTATTAACCATTCATGATAAGGAAGCTCATTATTAGGATTAACTTGTGGTGCCAAATGAAATTCGGTAATCTGGGCAGGATACTTGGAGATGCAATTTTTCAATGCAGTTTCCACTTCTCCCGCTATCACATGCTCTCCAAAAGCAGAAGTATAATGAGATGTCCTACCTGTTACCAACAAACGATAGGGAGATTTGGAAATAAATTTTACCACATCGCCAATAGAATACGCCCAAAGTCCAGAATTGGTAGTCAAGATAAGTGCATAATCACGGTTCAGCTCTACATCTTTCAGAGTAATTCTTTTTGCATTTGGTTTTCCAAAATCCTCCAAAGGAACAAATTCATAAAAAACACCTTGATTGGTAAGTAATAACAGTCCTTCTTGGGTATAATCATCTTGAAAAGCAAAAAACCCCTCACTTGCAGGAAACGATTGGACTATATCTACAGAACCTCCCAACAATTCTTCCATTTTTTTACGATAAGGCTCATAATTCACTCCCCCTGTGATGATAAGCTGAAGATTAGGAAACAATTCTTTTATTTTTTTACCGTTCCTATCTATTAGCTTTTCAAAATACATGATTAACCAAGGTGGTATCCCGGATATAAGTGTCATATTTTCATTTTCGGTTTCCAAAACTATTGCATCTACTTTTTGCTCCCAATCCTCGATGATATTGGTTTCATATTTGGGCAACCTATTTTTTTGCAAATACTCAGGAATATGGTGTGCAACAATTCCGGAAAGTCTTCCAGTTTTTATCCCTGAAATATCTTCCAAAGCCGGACTACCTTGTAAAAAAATCATTTTACCATTCACAAAATCTGCATTCTTTTTTTTGCTGATATAATGAAAAATAGCACTTTGTGCTGCTCGTACTTGGGCATCGATTCCTTCTTTTGACAGTGGAATATATTTAGTTCCGGAAGTAGTTCCGGAAGTTTTGGCAAAATATTCCGGCAAACCCGGATAGAGAATATTCCTATCTCCATGTTTTATTTTTTCTATATAATGCTTTATTCCTTCGTAATCTGCAATTGGTACTTGTCTTTGAAAATCTTCAATAGACTCAATTGTTGAAAATTGATGTGCAATACCAAAAAGTGTTTTTTGAGATTTATTAATCAATTCCAGTAAAAGTTTTTCCTGCAAAAGAACAGCTTGTGAATTATCTATTTTAGATGAAGACACATGTTTTTTTGCCCAAAGAATTGCTATTTTTTTTTTGATAAATGATAACATTCAACAAAAATAAAAAAAGCCTACGAAAAAAATCGTAAGCTTTTGTGAAAAATGAAAAGTTATGAAATTTATTTTTTATTTTCTTTGTATCTCATATCTGGCGTTCCATCTTTTTTCAGATGTTGGCTTCCTTTGTATCTTTTGTCTGGTGTTCCATCTTTTTTCAATTTAACACCTTCGCTTTTAGTAGCTTCTTTGGCTTTTTTTTCTTCTTTCTTAACCTTTTCATCTACTTTTTTTACTTTGTCATCTACTTTATGCTTTTCAGCTTTCATAGATTTTGCAGGTGGTGGAGGTACAGCTCCAGATTTTGCAGGTTGAACTTGTTGAGCGGTTGCAAATCCTAGTCCTAAAACTATTGACATTGCGGTAAGTAATTTTTTCATTGTTTTAAATATTTTTTGATGAAGTAAATTTATCAAAAATTATGCACTATTTGAAATAATTTTAATTTTTAATCAAAATTTAAGATTAATTAAAAATAAATTAACAACAAATTGTCAAATAAGCAAAAAACCAACAAGTATAACCTATTGTGAATCATTAAGATAAAAAGCTGAGAAATAAAGATAAAATAGAAACCGTTATCAATCCACATTTATTTTCTTCAAATTATTTTATAAATTTGCAATTCTCCATAAATAATTACACTCCATGAAACCAAGTTTAGCAAAAGGTACAAGAGATTTTACAGCTACAGAAGTGTCCAAAAGACAATATATAATTGAAATATTAAAAAATAATTTCCAATTGTATGGTTTTCAACCTTTGGAAACACCTAGTTTCGAAAATCTATCTACACTTACCGGAAAATATGGAGAGGAAGGAGATAGATTAATCTTTAAAATTTTAAATTCCGGAAATTATTTAGACAAAATAAATTCAGATGAATTACAAGAAAAGAACCCTAAAACAATTACTCCAAAAATTTCCGACAAAGCACTCCGTTACGATTTAACCGTGCCATTTGCCAGATTTGTCGCAATGAACCAAAACAACATTGTTTTCCCTTTCAAAAGATACCAAATACAACCAGTATGGAGAGCAGATAGACCACAAAAAGGGAGATATAGAGAATTTTACCAATGCGATGCCGATATTGTCGGAAGCACTAGCCTTTGGCAAGAAGTAGAACTTGTACAGTTATACATACAATCATTTCAGGATTTGAAAATCCCTATTACACTCCATATCAATAACAGGAAAATACTAACAGGACTTGCTGAATATGCAGAAATTACAGAACAGTTAATAGATTTTACCGTTGCCCTAGACAAACTCGATAAGATTGGTAAAGAAGGAGTGATAAAAGAACTTCTTGAAAAAAATATTTCCCAAAAAGCCATCGACAGATTGGATTTTTTATTCCACCAAACCAACAATTCTTTGGGGAATTTGAAATTACTAAAAGAGAAATTCGAAAATAACATTATTGGTTTACAAGGGATTGAAGAAATAGAATTTGTTATCCACAATATACTTTCACTAGGAGTTTCCGAGGAAATTTTGAAATTTGACATTACCCTAGCCAGAGGTCTAGATTATTATACAGGTGCTATATTCGAAGTAAAAGCACAAACTGTACAAATGGGTTCCATAGGTGGTGGTGGTAGATACGATAATCTAACCGAAGTATTTGGTGTAAAAAATATACCAGGTATTGGTATCTCTTTCGGGCTAGACAGAATATATTTGGTTATGGAAGAGCTCCAACTTTTCCCTGAAAACAGCGAGAAATCAATAGAATATCTTTTTGCAAACTATGGCAACCAAGAAGCTCAAAAATCACTACAAATAATAACCAAACTTAGACAGAAGGGAATAGTTGCAGAACTATATCCTGAGGAAGGAAAGATGAAAAAATTTTTCGCATACTCGGAAAAAAAAGGTGTTAAAAATTTAGTATTCATAGGCGAAGACGAATTGAAAAATGAAAGTATCACCATAAAAAACCAAGAGTCCGGAGAACAAAAAACAATGCCAATAGTTGATTTTCTACAATAAAAAAATACCACTCGATAAATCGAGGCCACTGAAAAAGCATCTTCATTTTGAATGAGATTTAATTTCAGGCAAGAATTAAGAGCTTATTACACGACTTAAAAATCGGTAATAAGCTCTTTATATTTTTTGAAGTTCTAAATTTAGAGGGTT
>JAFDZJ010000010.1 GCA_018266965.1 Bacteroidota bacterium | reverse complement strand
GTTCAGAAGTTTCCCCTGACCACCCTGCAATAACAGTTATTTTGCAACATACCAAGTTTGAGCTTGTTCCCGCTTATTGGGAAAAATATACTTTTTCGGCAGACGAATTAAAAATTCCTGCACCAAGAAATAAGGAATTGAAATGGATTACAACAGAGCCAAACGATTTGAAAGAAAAACTGTTTGAGAAAAACAAAAAAGAAAATGGAATGATAATTCCCTTGATTAAATTGATGAAGTATTTGAATGTGCGTAATGAAAATCCATACGAATCTTTTCGTTTTGAACATCACGCCATTAAACATTATTATCCTAAAAAGGAAATTAAAGATTATTTGCTTGAATTTATCAATGATATGTTCACAGAAGAACAAAATGAGAAACAGATAAAATTCATTCAGGAATTAAAAACAAGAAGAAAAAATATTTTACATCTGATAGAAGGCAATATGCCTGAATATGCTGTTCAGGAACTACAAAAAATCTTTCCATTGATATATTAAAAATACAAGCAATCAAATTCTTACCTTTGGTCACTTTTTAAAACACAGATGAAACTTAGAATACACGGAGATAACATAATTGAATGTGAAAGAGCATTGTCGTTGATTGCCCTTGCTTACAACGGAAAAGTTGTAGCGAAAAGTAAAAATATAGTTGTTCCGTTCTACTCTATTCAACTCAAAGACAAAGAACTTTTTGAAGTTGAATTATTGGGCGGACACGACCGTTGGAATGTGAATTTTAATACTGAACTTACGAAATACGGAGCACCTTTGAGAGAAGCAACAGACGCTTACATTACCAAAGTTTCAAAAGACACCAAAACCGAAGAACTTTTACTTGCGATTGAGTTTTGTAACGCATTGCCAGCAGGAAATAATGCTTGGCAACGTAACGGCAGAGCCGTTACTTGTGCGGAAATTGGTATTCCGTATTTCTATTTTGCCGAAATCGGAGGTGTTGAGTTAGACGGGGATAGAAAAGTAAAAGCACCTCGTTTTCCTAACCCGATTGTGCCGTTTTCTTATCTCACTTCTTCCAAATCTTTGAATGTAGTTTGTGTTCCGATTTATGAATCACACCCTGCAATTACTGATGAATTACGCAAAAAGTTTACGCATATTTTCGGCAAGGAAGCAAGTTTGAATTTGCTGAAATCAATCATTGAACAAAGCCAGACAGACAACGCAATGGACGTGCTGATTGAAAAAGGAACAACGCTTGTAAAAATCCTTTCCAATGACAGGAAACGAGTTGATACATTCCGTGCTTTGGAGTGGGAAGAGTTTTTGAAAATATCATCGGGACAGAAAAAAGCAGAATGGATTAAAAACCACCCAAATAAACAATTTTGGCGTAAAAAGTCGTCTGAAAAAGTAAACGTTACCAAGACTTTTAAAACGCTTTTAACCAAAACACAAGAACTCAATTTGCTTTCAATCGGAGCAAAAGAAATTCCGATTTGCCTTGTTGCAAATGGCAACATCAAAAAATTTGCTTCGCTCTTGAAAGAAATTTATCCTTCGGATAACATCAAAGAGTTAGCTAACAAAATTGAAACGAAAAACAAACCGCTTATTGTGGTTTGGGTTACAGGTTTTAAACCAAGAGGTGATGATTCGCGTCCCGACAGAGGACTTGTGCCACTTGCAAGAATGTTGTTTGGCAACGACATTGATATTTTGACGATTGTTTTTGGTCCCGCAGGAAAACAAACTTGGAAAACATTTAAAGACAATTCACCAAAACTTGCAACAGACAACGGGCTTTGGCAAGCCGTTTTGAATTTGAGTAATTATGTTTTAGCCGATAGTGCAACTTCTGAATATGGAGTTTTGACAAGCATCGTAAACCGAGATTTAGAAAGAAAAAATGTAAAAGTGATTTTCAATTCTGCCAAACCAAGTAGAAACTATGGAGAACACGATGTAGATACAGCTATTCACACTTTGTTTTCAAGACAGTTGAGTGCAAACATTTTTGAATCAATGTGCAATCCGCCCGGTGGCGATTGGAGTGGAATTTCGTATTTGGACTTTACCGATAAAACAGAATATCGTTGGACTTCGTTGCCAAGAGTTTCAACAACCAAAGCAAAACGACCCGACCATATCATTCAAATTCACACCAAAAAAGAAGAAATATTTTTGGTCATTGAATCCAAAAACAAAGCAAAAGATTTGGACGAAAACATTGGAGAGCGATTGACCGAATATGTAAAAGCACTTTTCAAAATTCAGCCAACGGCATACAAACCAAATAAAGAAGATTGGAAATCTTTTACAGGAAAGAAAACACCGCTTAGCAAATTTTCATCGTATTCGGGCGGTGCGTTTGTTTTCAAAAGTTTGGACGAAATGAAAACCGAATTGCAGGACGGAAAATTGGATTTTATTTTTGCGTTTGAGTTCAACAATGATGGTTCAAAAACAATCGGACATCTTTTGCTTTCAGACAAATGCAAATTCCTGAACAGCATTTTTAGCGACATTGCTATGCAATTCAACAGCAGTTTCAAAATTAAAATATACTGATTCGTAAACTGCATCAATGCTTGTTTTCATTGATTTGGTAAAAGGCGAATTTCCTGTTTTAATTTCGGTTTTATGCTTGTATAATTCATTTGGTAATTGATAATCGTATTCACGATTTCCAGCAGTTCCGTCAAATGTTAAAACCCATTTTGCACCAACAGTATTTAAGCGTTCTATTTCGTTGTAAAAGTCATCAAGGTTAAATTCTGTTTTTGTGTAGCGGTCTTTTGTTCCGCCATAAGGCGGGTCAAGAAAAATAAAATCGTTTTTATCGGCATCTGCCAAAGTTTGGCGATAATCACAATTCAAAAACTCTACATCACGAATAAAATAACTCCATTTTAAAATAACTTCTCTTAATCTATTGGGATTTATTCCCGGACGGTTTTTGTGCATTGAATTATTAAATTCTCCATTTGTGTTATAGCGTATCAAGCCGTTTACACAAGTGCGGGTAAGAAACAAAAAGTCAAATTCATTTTTCGTTCTGTTGAAACTGTCCCTAACTTCGTAATAAACATCGTGTCCTACTTCTTGCAGTCTTTCCCAACGATTTTTGTATTCTTCTGCAACTTGTTCAGGATTGTTTTTTATTTGATTCCAAAGATTAACCAATTCGGGAATTATATCGCTTGCAACTGCATTTGGAATTTGACGAAAAGGCAACATAGCACCGCCACCAATAAACGGCTCAATGTATCTTTTTTGTTTTGCAATATGTCGGCTCAATTCAGGCGCAACATATCTTTTGCTTCCCGACCATTTGATAACAGGCTCAACAATATTTTTAGGTTTTATCATCATACAAACAGTTGGCTTTTAATTTTACTTTCTTCAAATAGTAATCTTTCTTTGGCAAGTTCAAAGTATTCTTCGTTTGTTTCGAACCCAACAGCTTGCATTCCGTATTTCATTCCTGCAATCATTTCCGTTCCCGAACCTGCAAACGGCACAAGTAATTTACCGCCTTTAATACCTGAAATCATTAGCAATCTTTCCGATACTCTAAGCGGTTTTTGAGTTGGGTGTGTTCCAAAACTTAATTCATCTTTACTTTTGTTATTCGGAATATCCCAAACAGTTCTAAGTTGTTTATCGGCTTCTTTCATATTGTCGCCTTCAAATTTTGCTCTTTTTACATCATCATAGTTAAAATTGTATTTTCGTTGTTTTTCACCGCCTGTATGAACCCACAAAATAGTTTCGTGGCTTGCCGTTAATCGTCTTGCAGACAAATTCGGAAACGCATTGCGTTTATACCAAGTTACTTCATTGATGATTTCCAAACCCAACAACTGACAAAGCACATTCACAAAACCCGAATTATGATAAGTTGCGTGAATCCAAATTGAACCTGTTGGCTTTACTAATCTTTTCAGTTGCGTAAGCCATTGAT
>JAFDZJ010000109.1 GCA_018266965.1 Bacteroidota bacterium | reverse complement strand
GGTGTTAAAACTTATTTATAAGTTATTGTCTTAATTATAAGCTCACTTCGGTGTGTTTATTTGGTTACTTTGAAAAAATTAGAGTGTTTAAAGCAATATTAAAATTTTTGAATAATACAGCATGGGATAACATAATATGACGATTTTTAAAATTTGTTGGATTCTTTTAAAGATTGTAATGATTAAAAGGAATAGTTGGGGTCACTCGTATTGGGTGGGGAGGGGTGAAATCCTATGATCCATTCAAGACGAACTACTGCGAAAGCATTTGACAAGGATGTTTTCATTAATCAAGAACGAAAGTTGGGGGATCGAAGATGATCAGATACCGTCGTAGTCTCAACCATAAACTATGTCGACAAAGGATAATAAAATATTAAATGAATGATTTTTATTGCACTTTACAAGAAATTATAAGTATTCAGACTCCGGGGGGAGTATGGTCGCAAGGCTGAAACTTAAAGGAATTGACGGAAGGGCACCACCAGGAGTGGAATTTGCGGCTTAATTTGACTCAACACGGGAAAACTTACCGGGTCCGGACACAGTAAGGATTGACAGATTGAAAGCTCTTTCTTGATTTTGCGGGTGGTGGTGCATGGCCGTTTTTAGTTGGTGGATTGATTTGTCTGGTTAATTCCGAAAACGAACGAGACCTTAACCTATTAACTATGTAATAATAAATTTCGATTAACTTAGTCAAATCATTTGTTTTTTTTTTTTCTACTTAAAGGTACAATTCATTTTTTAATGAAAGGAAGTTTAAGGCAAAAACAGGTCTGTGATGCCCTTCGATGTTCCGGGCTGCACGCGTATTACACTGACATGTTCAATAAGTTTTTAAACTCCTAGTCTGAAAAGACGTGGTAAACTTTGAAAAGCATGTCGTGAGTGGGATAGTATTTTGTAATTATCGCACTTGAACGAGGAATTCCTAGTAGGGATGGTTCATCAAACCATCCCGATTACGTCCCCGCCCTTTGTACACACCGCCCGTCGCTTCTACCGATTGAATTATGCGATGAGGATTCAGGATCGATTATGAGGAACATTGAAAGATGTTTTAATTAGTTGCTAATTTATTCAAATCTTGTAATTTAGAGGAAGGAGAAGTCGTAACAAGGTTTCCGTTGGTGAACCAGCGGAAGGATCATTAAACTTAAATTCATTTATTTTTATTTCTTCCGAAAATTCGAGGGAATTTATTCTTTCTTATTAGACGTTGATTAAAAATAATAACTTTAGAAAAACCATGTTGGAGTATTATTAATTTTTTATTAATTTAAAATTTTAATTTTTCTCTATCAGTTAAATTTTACTTTAAAACTTTTTTTATTTTAAATTTTTTTTTAAATTATTTTTACATTCGTGTAAATTTTATGCAAAAAAGAAATTTAATCATTTACAACTTTTAACAATGGATACCTTGGTTTCCTGATCGATGAAGAACGCAGCAAAATGCGATAATTCTGAGGAATTGTACATTTGTGTGAATCATTGAAACTTTGAACGCATATTGTGGCTACCAGCGTCAAAAACTGGTCGCTTTGTTTGTTTGAGCGTCTAATAAAAATATTACAATTGATTAACCTTGTCAGCGAAATTATTAAATTCTTTTTTTCGAAAATTTATTTATTTAATTTCAATGATTAAAACTTTTTTTTTTTTTTAAATATAAAAATTTCTTCGGATTTTTTTTAAATTTTAAAAAAAATAAAAAAAACCCAATCTTTTATTAAATATTTTAAAAATTTATTTTTAAAAATATATTTATTAATCGATAACCAAAAAAAAATTTATTTTAAACATGACCTCAAATCAAGCAAGATTACCCGCCGAATTTAAGCATATTAATAAGCGGAGGAAAAGAAAATAACTATGATGCCTGTAGTAATGGCGAATGAAGTAGGCATAGCTCAAGCTTAAAATCTGAATCTTTAAGATTCCGAATTGTAGTGTAGATTAACATTAACTTGTAATTTAATTTGTTCAAGTGAGGCATTTGACTCCTCTATCATAGATGGTGATAATCCAGTTTGACATTTTTTTTTACATTTCGGTTATTGTTTTTTAGAGAGTCGAGTTGTTTGGGATTGCAGCTCTAATTTGGTGATAGATTTCATCTAAAGCTAAATATTGCAGGAAAACCGATAGCAAAGAAGTACTGTGAAGGAAAGGTGAAAAGAACTTTGAAAAGAGAGTTAAAAGTGCTTGAAATTGTTAAAAGGGAAGCGGATAAAAGTGTTTGTTGATAAATAATTGCAGTGTTTTGATACCTAGATTTTAGATTATAAGAGTGTAAAAGCCTTATTTTTTATTATTGAAAGTTAAATTCATTTAAAATTATATCATGTCATAGTGATGTTTATTTAAATTAAAAAATCTTTGTAGAGTTGATTTTGGAGCGTTAAAAACTTTAATTTTTTATAATACTTTGGATATGATTTAGAGACGCATTTTTTTTTAAAAATAGATTACGTGGTTAATAATTAAAAAGGTGGAAATTTTGTTATTATCTTGTTTGACAAGTGATAATTTAATGGAAATTGGATTTTTTATTGATTTACATATTTTTAAACTATGATTAAAAACTTTTATCCGGCCCGTCTTGAAACACGGACCAAGGAGTCTAACATGTATGCAAGTTTGAGAGTGGTTAAACTCGAAGGCGAAATGAAAGTGATTGACGTATTAATCGTATTGATAAGTGAGTGTGATGAAATATGGTCTAGTTCAATTTAGATTGGATTAAGATAAAGCATATATGATGGGACCCGAAAGATGATGAACTATGCTTGAACAGGGTGAAGTCAGGGGAAACTCTGATGGAGGCTCGTAGCGGTACTGACGTGCAAATCGTTCGTCTGATTTGAGTATAGGGGCGAAAGACTAATCGAATCATCTGGTAGCTGGTTTTCACCGAAATTTCCCTCAGGATAGCTGGCATTGGTGAAACAATTTTATGACGTAAAGCGCATGATTAGAAGTATCTGGGTTGAAATAATTTAGACTGATTCTCAAACTTTGAAGTTGTAAGTAATAAAAGTACTTTTTTAAGCTATACTTTTATAATTCAAATGGAACAATGCTTAGTGGGCCATTTTTGGTAAGCAGAACTGGCGATGCGGAATGAACCGATCGTGGAGTTAAAGTGTCGGAATGTTAGCTAATTTAGAAATCATAAAAGGTGTTGATTTATTTAGACAGCAGGACGGTGGTCATGGAAGTCGATATCCGCTAAGAAGTGTGTAATAACTTACCTGCCAAATGAATTTGCCCTGAAAATCGATGACGCTTAAGCTAAATACTTAAACTCTACCGTTAGTATAGTGTTAGATATTAACGAGTAGGTGAACGTGAATGTAATGGAAAAGTTGCGGGGGTGATCCCGGATGAAATTGCATTTAGTGCAGATCTTGGTGGTAGTAGCAAATATTCAAGTAAAATTCTTGAAGACCGAAGTAGAGAAAGGTTTCATGAGAACAGCAATTGATCATGAGTTAGTCGATCCTAAGGAAAAGATTAACCTCGAAAAAAAAACATTGGTGAAAGCTATTAAAAAAAATGTTTTATTAATCCGAAAGGGAGAAAGTTTAATATTACTTTACTGCGAATTGGATATTTTTGTGGTAACACAACTGAAATCGAAAACGTTAGTGGTTAGCCCAGGGGGAGTTATCTTTTCTTGTTAACAAAAAGATAGCATTGGAATGATAGTAAATCGAGATAAGGCAGGAT
>JAFDZJ010000108.1 GCA_018266965.1 Bacteroidota bacterium | reverse complement strand
CCGAAAAAGGGAAGTCGTTAATTCCTGTCTTTAAGCAGTTAGAAAGT
Organism: Bacteroidota bacterium; assembly: GCA_018266965.1. Classification (GTDB taxonomy): domain Bacteria; phylum Bacteroidota; class Bacteroidia; order Flavobacteriales; family Weeksellaceae; genus Amniculibacterium. The sequence goes on along the minus strand of JAFDZJ010000108.1, from coordinate 3,496 downwards.
CTTGGGTAGTGTCGGTTATACTTGCCGCTAACGGTTTGCAGCTTGGCGAAGTGGCGGAAATCGAAGCACAAATGTTCAGTTTTGCACAAAAGTTCAATCGAAGGACTGCCGTTGAATTTAGCACTGAACCCGCCATTTTGCCAAACTGCTGTTGTGCGATCGCCCTTTTTATTTCGTTCATTTTTTCAAATATATTTCGTCTCTTACATAGCTATTATTCAACCAAAAGCAATGTTTTGTGTATTCCATTTGTTTCGTCAATTTGTCTTTTTTCGGCAAAGGATAAGTGTCAGAAGCATCTTTTGCGTGAGGTCGAACGTGAGAAATATTACTAAATTCTTTGTTAGGAAAATTAGTTTCACGACTTACTTTTCCATTTTTGTCTGTTTTGAAACCTTTTACAATTTCTCCCTTTGCAACGATTTGTTGTGCTTTTGTCCAAACTTTTTCAACTTCTAGTAAATCTGAATAAGGCATATTCCAAAATTTCACTTTTCGTAAAACCAATTTTTCGTTTTCAAATTGAAAGAATACAAACAAAAATTTATGTTCTAAAATATCTTTAAAATCAGAGTTTTCCCAATCTTCATTTACAATTTCTTCGTATTTGAAAGTAGGGAAAGAAATATCCTCTTTTGGTAAGTTGTTTTCTTTTAAACGAACGGTTTTAACTTGAATTTCGGCTTTTTCAAACTCTTCAATTTCTTTGTCTAACGAAATTCCAAGAATGGCTTTCGTCAAATTAGCGTAAAAGCTTTTTGCTTTTGTATTTATTTCAATTTTCAAACTTTTTACAATTTCTTCTTCCGTTTTGCCATAAAAAGGTTTGAATTTTTCAATAACAATTTCTTCAATCGTTTTCTTTTTTGCTTCTTTTACAGACGGAATAAGTTTGCCGTAAACTTCTTTTGTTTCTCCTGCAATTGAGGCGATTATATGATTTACATAACCTTGTTTAAAAGAATAAGCTCTTTGTTTTGCAGGAATTTCCGAAAATGGTTGTTTTCTAACAGATAACGAATTTGCACCTTTCGTACAAGCTCCAAGATAAAATGTGTCGCCTTCCGAAAGTTCGTGTGCTTTTCCGTCAGCAATTTTCTTTGTGATTGTTTCCCAATCTTTTTTGATGATTTCTAAATCTGTTGATGGAAAACTCCATTCATCAACCAATTTTATGATTAAATCCAAGATGTCGTAACCAGCTTGATGCAAATAGAAAATCAAAAGAATGCTTGCATTCTTTTTGATGAAATCACTATTTTCAAAATTTTGGTTTACAACATTAAAATAATTGATGATGTTTAAAACCAACCGCTCTTTTGAACGATATTCATTATTTTTTAATTGTTTTAAAGGCGAAGATTTTAACTCCATTCCAATTTGAGCAAAATCGGCTTCTGCTGTTGAATTGGGATCATAACCAAAGTAAAATTTCTCTAAAACTTGTCCAAAATTTCCTTTACCAGAATAAGAATGTTCTAAAATTGTTGGGTCACAAACTTGGCGTAAAGATTTTCCTTTAAGCTTTTTTGCATACTCAATAACAGAGTTCTTGTTGCTTGGATTATACGGTAACTTCATTCTTTATTTTTTCTGTTAAAGCAATTCCAATTTTTTCTATAACGCCAACAACCAAAGCATTTCCCATAAAAAATGCTCGTTTTGTGTCTGAAATTCCGTTTAATTTTGTGTGGTCGTCCGGAAACATATTTAAGCGTTCTAGTTCAACAGGCGACAATCTTCTAAAGCCTTTTGGAGTTTGAATTACGTGTTTAAATCTCGATGCAGATTTTCCGTCTTCGCTTGTTATATTTGTTCTTGATGGTTTGTCTAATGGGTCGGGAAAAATCATTCCGCCTTCGCTATAATTGTACTCAAAACCATCTGCATTTTTACGCATTTCTTTTTTTGGACCTTTCAAATATTTCCATTTGTCGAGTTCTTCGTTACTGATATAAAATTCTTCTGTAACTTCTCCGTTTTGGATTAAGTCTTTTAAAATGGTGAATTTTCCCTCGTAATTTGGTTGCGTTTTTATGGTTGTAACATTTCCCTCAATCATCAATCCAGAGTTTTCAAACATTCCAGTTTTTCCACCTTTGTTGAAGTTTTCGGAAATAGAAACAATGTCTCCTTTTAGTTTAAATTCTTTTGGAAATAGTTTGTTATCGGTTGTTATAGGAAAAGAATTTGCCAAAGTTCCGTCTTCCAAAATCCACTCGATTGGTTTGATGCTTTTTATGTTTTCGTAAATTTCTGTATTGTTCAAATAAGCCAAAATAAAAATTCTTCTTCGCCTTTGTGGCATTCCAAATTCGGCAGCATTTATAACTCGCCATTCTACAGCGTAACCTAATTCATTTAAACTTTGAAGAATAATTGCAAAATCTCGTCCACGTTGTCCAGATGGAGAGATTAAAAGTCTGTCCACGTTTTCTAGAAACAAGTACTTTGGTTTGTTTTCTTTTTCGCTCAAAATTTTGTGTATTGACCACCATAAAACACCTTTTTTTCCAATTAAACCTTTTGAGTTTTTCAATGTTGTCGCAACTGAATAATCTTGGCAAGGAAAACCGCCAACCAACAAATCGTGGTCAGGAATTTCTGAAACTTCAACGCTTGCAATATCTTTGTTGGAATGGTTGTCCATTCCAAAACGATTTTCGTAAACCGCTGAAGCGTGTTGAATTTTTGTTGAAGGTTCCCACTGATTACTCCAAACAACTTCGTAAGGACTTTCAAAATTTTCTTTGTAATTTGATGATGCAGATTTTCCATTCCAGCCTTCAAGTCCAAGTCTGAAACCTCCAACACCTGCAAACAATTCAACAACTTTTATTTTATTTTCCATTGTTTACAGTTTTTAGGTATTTTACTTTTTCTTCGGCAACTTTTAGGATTTCAATGTCCGCTTCTTCATCTAAAATTTTATAAGCGATTTGGTCGCTTAAAAATTCAGTTTGTAATTCTTTTTTATCAACATTAAAATATCCAGCAACTTGACTTATAATTAATTTTGTTGGTTGTCTTTCGTTGCGTTCAATTTTCGCAAGTAGGGAAGTGTCCATTTCCAAATTTTCAGCAACAGTTTTTAAAGTCTGTCCCGTTTCCTCTCTCAAACCTCTCAAAAGTTCGCCAAAAGATGTATGTTTTTTAATTGTTGTCATTTGGTCATATTTTGTCCAAAGATACAATTATTTATTAAATGGACAAATTAAGTCCAAATTATTTTCGGAAGTTTGGTTTTTGCGGTCAGTTCGGTTAGGGTGTCGCACAACGGTCCGGGTATTTATGAAGGGCGGAAAATCGGAGCACAAAAGTCCAGTTTTGCACTACCGCTCAATAGAATTACTGTAGCTGAAATTATGACGTTCAGCCCGCCTTTCATAAATACCATGTTAGCGGTTCGTTGTTGTTCTCGTGTATTTTTTTATTCGTGATAACCCTTTTTTACTTGTCGTTTTGAAATCCACCAATAATTTCCACAAGGGTCAAT
>JAFDZJ010000107.1 GCA_018266965.1 Bacteroidota bacterium | reverse complement strand
AGTTTCAAAAATCCTTTCTAAATCAATTGAAGTATTTTTATTCTATCTGTTTCAAGTTGAGCTATGGTATGATGTCGGGTAGCCTTGCACACAACGATTGGGCTTGCTGCAGTGCTGGAATTCGATGCTTGTCATGCCGGAACTGAAGCCCAATTTATAAATAAAATGTTGAAGTTAAGAACAAATGACCAATAGAATTCCGTCCGCTGGAACCAATGCCCAATAGCCAAAAAATGATGAATTGTTGAACATCCGCCAGCATTGCCGCAAGCCCGTGTTATACGCATTATTTAAGAACTCTCTCGAAGGTGTTGATTATTTTTTTTACTCTATGTTTAATATATGAATTAAAGTATTCCGAATTCCAATCTTTATAAGAATTAGAATGCAAATTATCAAAATAAATCTTTAATCTTTTCATCTCAGACCCGAAAACAATTTCATTTCCAATTGAGTTATTTAAAAACAAGGCTTGTTCTCTTAACTGATCAAAAATAATTTTCTTTTGTGGACTTCGATATTCTATTCTCAGATCAATTCTAAAATAAGAGGCCATTGCTTCAAATTTCAATGTGTAATTTTTTTTAAAATCATTTATATCTAAACAACCTCCATAATTGTTACTGTATTCAACTATTTTTTCGGAATACTGTGGATACATATTCTTTAACCAACAAACCAAATCATACTGTGGAATTTGAGGTAGTGAAGTTTCTATTTTTTCTATTGCTTTTATGGGGCCTTTTCTAACATATGTATTTACAAACTTCGTTAGTTCAGCATAATCCTTTTCTATGTTAATTGAATAACCTATATCAATTGAATTGGAATCTGAAAATTCATGAAGATTCATCGAAGTCACGACAGCCTGTGACTCATTCATATAAATTTTACAATGTAAATTTTCTACCTCAATTGGGGTTACCCCTATTTTTCTAAGTTCATTATTATCGGGAACATTTGCTCTTACGAACCACTCAATTAAAATACCTCTATTCTTGGCCTCCGCTATCCTTTTCTTAAGCTTTGTCCAGTTATTAATCTTATTATAAGGTGAAATTATTATTATTTTCTCTGTAGCACTGTCTATTAATGTCATTATTTTTCCTGATATTTCAGCAGGCATTATTATTTCCATACAATATTTTACTTTTTACAAATGCGTATAACGTTTCGGGGCTTTGCGATGGTGGGGCAATCGAAGCATTAATCTTCAATTTTGCACAAAAGTTGAACTGAAGAAATACAGTTGAACTTTGCAGTTTCGCCCCACTATTGCAAAACCCTTGTTATGCGGTCGTTCTTTTCTCAGTCGTTAGTTTTATTAGTTCGTTAATACAGTTTTTGAGGTCTTTTTCCCATTCAGGATTTATATTTTTATCGTCTTTGATGTTTTTTAAATTTTGTTTCAATAAAGGTAAAAATTCTTTGTCTTTGATTTCGAGAATAGCTTCAAAAAGTAAAGTACCATATTCTCCGTCAATAATTTCACGTTTTATTATTTCGTTTACTCGATTGTCTTTTCGCTTTGCTAATCCTACAATTGCTTCAAGTTTTGTTTCTTGATGCTTGTCGTTAACTCTTTCCCACAAGGCTTCACGTATCTTCGTATTATTTCTTTCGATTTGAGTTCCAAGTCCAAAAGTTGCCCAATTTCTGATATGACTCAATTTGTCTGATGAGAGTTTTGTTAAAGTTTCAATTGCTGTTAAGTTGTCAATTCCAAGCAACGCAGAAACTAAACCTTCTTTAACCCAACTATTTTCGCTGTCTATGAATGAACATATTTTTTCAATTTGCTTATTGTCAAGTTTATCGTTGTTGTGTCCGATGGAATATAGCAACGACATTAAAACGTCTGGGTCGGTTTCAACTTCAATTAAGTCAAAATATATTTTTAAAGTGTCTTTCAAAAACGGTCTTGGTGGTAAACCTAATTGAGCTAAAATGTCAATACCAATTTTTCTGATTTTCGGATTTTTCGATTTGGTTAATTCTACACACTTCGCAAACAGTTCTTGACTTGGTCGTTTTCTTAAAGCTCTGATATTGTCCCAACGAGATTTGTCCGTCTTATTGTTTATAAGTCGAGATATTAACTTATCGTCTGTCCAATCATTTCTATTCATTTTTTCTTTTGCAGTGTCGTTTTAGAATGCCGCATAACGTTCAGGTATTGCCGATGGTGGGGAATTAGAACTTCGTCCGCCGGAACCGCTGCCTGGTTTTTTGATAAAGTTAAATATTAAGAACTAAAGTCGGGCTTTATTCGAGCCCTGAACTGCAACACAGCAGAATTACCGCTGCTGATTGCTCCAATGTCAAGCCCCACTATTGGCAATACCAATGTTAGCAGTAGTTTTATTGTCTGTCCGTAATTAGGTTGTTTTCATAGTCAAAATAAAGAACCTTAAGCTTCCATGTCTGCCCATTTGTAAATTTTATTTCTATAAATCTTTCTCCATTTGCTTCTATTATTTTCCATTGTCCGCTTGTGCAACTTTCCCTAAACTTGTAGCAACCTTCACCTCTTTGTCTTACAAATTTCGTCTGTGATGTAAAATCATAATAGTTTTCCCTTGCCCATTTATTATTACAATCATCACCATATGCTCCATCGTAAGTTTGGCATTTCGAATAAAACATTCTAGAACCTTTTTCCTCATCGCAGCTTCTTAAATGCCATCTTCCAACTAACATCTTTTTTAATGAGTCAAGAGAAATTGTCTTTATAATATTGCTCGAAAATATTCTTTTTGTTGAGTCTTTGGTATAATCTATTTCTTCCAGAACAAATTCGTCACCAATCCCATAAACCATGTGCTTCCATAAACCAGTTCTTTTGTTATTGACATAATTTCCTGTCCAATAAATGTGATGAAAAACTGAATCTTCAAATTCGTCCCATTCACCTTCCTTTGAAAAACCCTTATAATAATGAATTTCTCTTGTGTACTTGTCGTCCCAACCGCCAATGTGCCTGGCTCCAGTGGTTGATGAATCTACAATTTCATCGGTCGCTACTACTATGCCTCGACTTTTGATTCCTTCGTTACTACTTCCCTTGTCACTTCTAAAAAACTGATACCTTAAATATTTTGAAGAGTCCATTCTGAAATATTCAAAATGCTTGATTTTACTTTCTTTATAGCTGATAAGTACATAAAGAGGATTAATGCTTCCAAAAGGAACAACACGATTCTCATAACCATGTAAGCGGATTGGTAATTTTCCAAAAAAAGGTAAGAGGGTGTCCACTTTACTTATCGGAATTGTGTCCTGCGAAAAGCAAGATGCTTTAATTGTCAATAAAGTCAAGAGTAGTATGATACGCATAAGGTGTCGAAGAAATTACTGCTAACGTTTTGCGGCTTTGCGAAGAAGCGGATTTCGGAGCACTAAACTGTCAACTTAGCACAAAAGTTGATGCGAGGTAGAATGTTCAATTAACCACTGAACCCGCTTTTTTGCAAAACCGCTGTTATGGGCTGCCTTTCTCATTTTTTCAGTTCTTTTAATACAGCTTTTCCCTTGTCCTTAGCTATTTTTTCTAAGTCTGGTAAAAGTTTAGTTTTATAAATTTCTTGTCCTTTTCTTTGCACAACTTTTTTGACAATCCACTTTTTGCTTTTGAAAAGTAGTTCGTCTCCAAAATTGTCAAATGTTGTCAAAGCAAGTTCACATAAACCGGATAATGTTTTTGTAATTACTTCATTTTTAATTGCCTCAATAAAGTTATTTGTGTTTAAATCTAAAAAAGCGAAAAATTGACTGTCGTATTTCTTATCTGTCTCTTCTGAAATTCGTCTAATGAACTGAAACAAGGATGCTATTTCAAAATTTCTATGTTCAGAAGATTTCAATTTGGTCTCAAAGTCCTTTCTGCAATATTTCTCAATTACCTTTTGGTCAATGCAAAGACCAAAATAATAACCTTTGAAAAAATCACTAACACTTACTCTACCATATCTTCTTTTGTCAATTGTGTATTTAGCTAAATAGTCATTCAATATGTCGGCTATCTTTGGATTGCAGTTAATCTGTTCGTTTTTATATACTTTGTTTTTTAGCTTATTGATACTTTCAATTGCTTGACTAAAATTAAGTTCAGGATTCAGTAATGCCCGAATCAAAACACTTTTGTTTAATTTTCTAAATCTTTCAATCGTCTTTTCTTTGTCAATAGTAGATAATACTCTGAACAAATCTTCTGCATAAGTGATTTTCCTTGTTTCAAAATATTTTTCAATTTGTTGATGAGTAATTAAATCAATGAAATTTGAATTCAAACTCTCTACGTTTAGAAATTTTGGATTGCTCAATGCTTCAAGTTTGTCGGGTAGTGAAGCAATTACTTTTGTGATTGATTTTGATGTCTCTTTCTCAACGATTGAACCTTCAAAAGTCAAATATTTCTCTGCAAATTCAGTAAATATCAAAAGATAGTTCAAATTTGTTTCTTCTTGAATACGCTTAATAAATTTGTCTGACGATACTATTTCATTAAGAATTGAAAAATATGAATTTGAATCTTCAATGAGTTTCCGAAGCTCTAATGCCCTTGCTGTGAAATTTGAAATACTTTGTTCTTCTGAAAACTTTTCATAAATGATTCCTGCTTTTAAATCATTCGTGAGTTTATTCTTAACAAACACTGGATTGATTTTGGATAAATCGGAAAGTGCTTTTGAATACTTTGAAAGATTGGCGGTTTTCAGCTTTATCTCGAACAAAGAATCTGCTAACGCACTTTCAAAGAGTTGTCTTGAAACATAAGTACCTATAGAATTATCAATTATACTGATTTCCCTGAATGACTTTATTATTTGGTCAATTTCTAATTTTTTAGCCTTTTGATACTGTTCGTTCCAATCAATGTTTCTAAAAAGCCCCGTAAGCAACTTTTTGGCTTCTGAAGAAGTGTTCAATTCCGAAAGTGAATTTGTGATATTTGGAAGCTTCGGAAGTCCTGAAATCATTTGAAGCCATTCGGGGAATGTAAATGAGTTTAGTATGCGTAGGATTGTTTGAGATTCTCTATTTTTTCTACTTACACGAAGTGTTAGCTCAACAATTGAGTTGGTGTTAGCTATTTCATTTGGTTTAAGGACAACTGTAATAAACTCGTCTTTTAACTTAACTCCTAACTGATTGCTGATTTGAAGCAATCTTGTATATGCTAAATAGTGGTCTTCAAGGAATAAACTTAGTTTTTGTTTATGGAAAAAGGCAAGAAAGGCATTGTAATACGTTTCAAGTTGTTCCTTTGCCATTTTTTCCGAATGGATAAAGAGTATATTCAATGTAGATATTACTTGTGAAACTTTAGTTTCAGAATCTCCTATTTCGCTTTTTAATAACAAGGTTACTTTTTCGTCATTCAATAGGTCGCCTAATATTTCTTTATCTTCTGAGAAATGTAGTTTTGATAGAATAAATTGAAGTCCGATTTTATTTTCTGTGGTGTCAAAACAATCAATGTAATTTAGAATCAATGATACTTTTTTTGCTGAACTAATACCATTATCGTTGTAGTTAAAAGCATCAAATATTATTTGAGCGTATTCCTTGTGAGGAAAAAAACAAAAATCACTTTGAAAATATTGAAGTATTACACCTTTTTCTCTAAGTAGGGTGTTTTCTTTCCGTGTGTTTCTTAAAAGTGTAAATGGTATATCATTTTTGTAGAGCAAACTATAAGTATAAAGGGCATCACTTTTTATTTCTTCTAATTTATGTATTTCATAAAATTTGTCTAATATTCTATCCGAATTTATTTCATCGAAACTTATAGTTAAGTTCTTTGAGTTTTTTAATTCCCACGTTTTTAAAGCTATATTTAGTTTTAGAAGATTCCTGTTTGTGTTTTTGAGGATTTTGCCAATGTCACCCTTGTTCCATTCTAACTGATTTCCATTTTCTTTTAACAGTTTTATTTTTTTCCAAATGATACCTGAAACCTTTTCTTCAAAGTTTTCATTTGTATTTATCCAATAATATTTCATTCCGTCTATTAAACGATAGATATTCTCATCGTGGTAGTAGTCATATGTTTTATAGTACCGAGATAAATAAAGAGTATTTATAAGTTTGAATTTCGAAATCTTTTCTCGAAGAATTCGAAATAATTCAACATTGTCGTGAATATTGTCAATAACAATAAAAGAGTAATTGTGTGAGATTTGAATCAGCTCTTCAATTACTTGACTAACCGAAATTGAAGGATTTGAAAGATTTAGGTAGAAAACTTTTCTGTTACGTATTTTTTGAATAATTGAATACGCAAAAGTTGTCTTTCCACTACAAGGATTGCCAAGAATGCAATATTCTTTGAGTTTTCCATTGGTAAAATTATTAGCGAGATAATTTATTGTTGCGAATTCTTTTTTGCTATAATAAATAGTTTCTGAAAAATTAAAAAATCTATCGTTTACAAATCGTTCTCCTGCACTAATAAATTTGAAATTTGATAGTTTTGAAAGCCCACTATATTCGTCTGATACTTCTTGCTTTAGGAATTCATCTATTTGAATCTGTTCTGATAAAGTTTTTTGGTATATATCTCCAACGATACTACTTGGTGTTTTAATAAATATTGAAATGCCATCTTTGTTACAGTACTCATTTCTTGTGTCTAATCCTTTGATTTTAATTGTTTCGGATATAAAAAGAATCCATATTGTTTTAACACCCTTGATTTTCCAGTACTTTAAAGCTTTTTCAAGTGTGCCATCAATTTTTCCTGTTTCATCACTTTTTTGAGCAGTAACTTGTATTCCAAGTTGTTTATTATTGTCATCAATTAGGTCAATTGCAGCTGTATTTGTTTTGTCGTACCCTAAATTTTTGAAATTGTATTCAGTATATACTTTGTTTAATAGTCTTAAAAAGAAATTTTCTGCTTTCCGAGTCTGAAAATTGTCATACTTGATGTCAATCTCGATTTCTCGGATTTTCTTGTCAAGATGATGTTCAATTTTAATTTCCATACTCATTTAATGTTTGTACTGTCGGTTTTTTAAGGTTGCCCATAACGAGCAGGTATTGCCGATGGTGGGGAATTTTATATTCGTCCGCCGGTACTGCTGCCTGGCATTTGATAAAGTTAAATATTAAGAACTAAAGTTGGGCTTTATTCGTCGAGCCCCGAACTGCAGTACAATAGAATTACCGCTGCTGATTGTTTCAATGTCATGCCCCACTATTGGCAATACCAATGT
>JAFDZJ010000106.1 GCA_018266965.1 Bacteroidota bacterium | reverse complement strand
GGAAATAGAATTCCTTCTGCCGGAACCGCTGCCTGGCTTTTTGCTAAAGATAAATAATAAGAACTAAAGCTGGGCTTTATTCGTCAAGCCCCGAACTACAGTACAGTAGAATTACCGCTGCTGATTGTTATTCCGTCAAGCCCCACTATTGGCAATACCAATGTTGTGTGCTTGTGCTTCTTTGTCGCCCGTTACGACTGAAAATAAGCGAAAGACTGCGGCGGTAATAAATTAAAGTCTGCCCTCAAGCACTTTGGGGCTTTATACTTTTTTGTCTTTTTAATTTTTATGGCATAGCCTATTTCCTTTTCGGCAAAGTATTGATAAAAATAATCTTCGCTAATTCCCGAAAAATGCTGTGTCATATCCCAAAGAGTGTCAAGGTCGTGATTTATTATTTTTTCGATTTCAAATTCGCCAATTACTTTTTGAACAGGCGAAGAGGCATAAACAATTACAGTCTTTATTTTATCGTTTTTGAATATTGCTTTCCGAAATTCAAATTTTTTTGTCCCGTCAAATATTTTGTTTGCAAACTCCGGTTTAATTGATAACACTACCTTCATCTTTAGTTACATTTAAAAGTTAAACACCTTTTAGTACATCATACAACCAATTGCTGAACAACTCTATTAAAACAGCAATTATAAAACCAATTAGAAAATACTTACCTATGGTTCGCCAATTATTTTTTTCATATTTTGTTTTGATTAATGAGGAAACACTTTCTTTGTCATTTTCTTTCCAATGATACGCCAAAAATACGTTATTCTCTTTGTTGGGTAAATCAACATAGTTATTCCATCTATAATTTTCAAGATTTCTGCAACTGATAAATGGCTGATGATTCCCAATTACTTCTTCTTCATTTGAGCAGATAAAAAAGAAATGTTGCTTCCGTATTTTTAAAAATACTTCTCCTCGAATTGTTTCGAGTAAATCTTGATTTAAGTCCCGAATTTCATTAACCCTAAAGTCAATCATTTCAATTTCAGAAAAAGCACTTTCAAGAATAGCATTAGTCGGTTTGCTAATTGTTGACAAGGATTCGATATAGCTACCTTTTAGTCTGAAACGGTAATAAGATTTTTTATTTTGCCTTAGCACTTTTATTGAAACAATTGTTCCGTTATTAGCTTTTTGATATTCCAAATCGCTAACTGATGTTTTGTAAATGGTGAAAACAAAGTTGTTCTTTGAATCTATAATCTCATATGACTTCTTTGTTCCATCAGAAATGACCTTATAATTCTCATTAAAAATGGCACTAACTAAATCCGCTTTGTCAATGAATTTTGAAACAATGTCTTCAAAATCTGAACTAGTTATCTCTTTCGGAAAATATATATTCAATGCTTTAACATTCTCGGTATTATCTAGCTTTATTCCGATGTCCAAAAATTTGTGGTGGTTTTTAGTGCCATTGGGTATTTTCCAAAAATTGAAATGCAGCTCAACATCATTTAAGGTGATGTTAGTGGAGTCAATTGGAGTGTACCAAATAGCTATGCTTTTCATTTTTTGTATACAAAGTTTAGAAGTTTGTCAAATTCGTTTGTATCTATACGCATAAAGCCTTTTGGCATATTCATTATATCTTTTACAATTCCTAAAGTTATTAGGTCGTTTAAAGTCGGTTTTGGTGTAGGTAATGAATGGGCGGCAAGTAAATTAATTATGAAAGGTCTGTAATTCTTAAATCTATTCCACCAATTGGCTTCAAGGTCAGTTTTTGAAATCATAGTTTTTCGATTACATGAGTTATAAAAATCATCGAAATCTTTGAAGTGTGTCTTTGTACTTTCAACTATACAAATAGTTGTAACTGTACTGGAAAATTTCTTTGGCGTTGTTTCGCCAATCCGATAAATTAAAACAATATCGCCTGGTTTTAAATCTCTGTCTGGCGAATGTGAGATATAAACTTTACTGATTCTGTTTCGATGCGGCTCATTGTCCGTATATTTTGATTTATCTTCTCTTGTGTTGATGCTGTCTGGGAATAATTCAGTATGGTACTGCGGTTCTATTCTAATTATATATTTATTTGTATCTCTTGAAATGAATGGGAATGTCAATTTGGGATTAATAATATTAACCTCGTTTTTCTTACTAAACGATTTTATGTAAACAAGTTCATTTTCAGCCGACGAGTTTTTTATTCCATGATATAAAAATCCCCATTCTTCAAGTAAAGCAATTAATCTTTGCTGCTCACTTCTTTTGTTAAAAATTGTTACATAGATTTCGGTCACATTATATTGCAAAGCATTGTCAAAAATGATTTTCAAAAACCTTTCCCCGATTTTAAATCCATTGCTGGCAACCTTAAGAGTTCCTATTTTTAGTCTTTTCTTTTTTTTGAATGTTGGTTCTATATCAGAATAATTCTCGTTTTCATCTTCAACTTTAATATAGAGAAAAGCGGAAAGTATATCATTGCTGTAGCAGACATATGCGATTTCGTCCGCTTTTTTATTAAACCATTTGTCAAATCCCGGATAATCCTCTCTAAAACTGTCAAAAAAAGTGTCTTGCAGATTCACTTGAGCAAAATCGACTTGTTTTACCGCTAATACCTTATAGTTAACTAGGTCAGGATTTTCAGCAGTTACTTTTTCAAGGAATTGGTCTATTTTAAATACTTTGTCGGCAATGCCTAAAAGCTGGGCTTTCGTATGTATTTTTTTGTCCTCAGATATTAGGATGTCAACTCTATCGCAGAAAACCTCATTCAAAATTTTCGTGTCATTTACATCATTTGCTACAGTGTCAATCTGTTTACTAACTGTTTCTAAAGCGTCGCTTGTAGGGGCAAGATTTTTTATT
>JAFDZJ010000105.1 GCA_018266965.1 Bacteroidota bacterium | reverse complement strand
TCCATCAATTCATCAATTTCTTGGTGGTCTTTATCAATATTCAAAAGCAGACCAATTTCCGGATGATATTGTACTACGGAACCATCGCTTTCATCGGCTTCTATTATGAGCCAATCGCCTTTACCAACGAAAGCATTTCCGATTTTTCCTTGTTTGATGATGGAGGTAAGACCTGCTCCGGAAATGATACTTGGCATATATCCTGCATCTGATAATATCTGGAACAACATAGCCGATGTTGTTGATTTTCCGGAAGTTCCGGCAACAGCAATTGTTTTTTTACTTTTGGCGATTATTGACAAAAGTTCGCTTCTTTTGATGATTGTAATTCCGAGTTCTTTGGCTTTTTGCACCTCAAAAACGGTATCTTCGATAGCGGTAGAAACAACTACTAAATCGGTTTTATCCGTAATTCCGGAGCCATCTTGTAAAAAACATTGTAATCCTTCGGCTTCCAGTTGGGATTTGGTTTTGTTGTATTGGTCAGGATGAAAATATCTGTCGCTACCCGAAACAATTTTCCCAATCCCTTGCAAATATTGAGCTATTGCAGACATACCTACCCCTGCTATTCCTATGAAAAATGGATTTTTAAAATCCGAAATACTTTTTATCATTTAAAAAATTATTCTCTGAATTTGATTCGTGGATACAAGTCATAAATGCAACTTGTCCATTTTTATTAATTGTTTGTAAATATACTTGATATGGTGTTAAAAAACCAAATCTTTTTCCAGGTATTTTGTTGAGTTAGATTTGCAACAAAAATTAAAAACAATTTATTAATAGTTTAACAAATTACCAAACAAAATGGTGTACTTTTGATGAAATAAAAATAAATAATCTTAACATTAAAATACAATAGATGAAAAATCAAGAGATTAACAACCAAACAACACTATTCCGCTTCGTGAGTTTAAGAAGTGCAGAACTTACCAAAAAAGAAAACCAAGATAAACGATTTATTTTTTACCCCAAACCATCAGGTACATTTTTTAATGCCATAGAAAACAAAGACAGCAGTCAGACCAAATGGAATGCGATGCGTACTGCATCGGAAAATTTTTCAGCATTTCAAAATGAAAAAGAAATTGAAGAAATGAATCCTGATTTTTTCCAAGTAGCCGACTGGGTGGCAAGAAACAAAAGTACGCTCGACCCAAAGGAACTGGCAGAAAAAATGAATGGATTACAGCCTTTGGATTTGAATTTTGAACTCAACCTTTGGGATAATCTTTTTTATCAGGTACTAACTCAAAAAAGTTTCTATGTGAAAGAAGCGATTATTCAATTGCTTGTGTTGAATAATATTCTTAAAAATAAATCGACTTTCGGTAAAGAAACATTTGATACAGAAACGGCTAAACAGTTGGTTTTGGCAAAAGTAGTGTTACCAGTAGAAATATTTGAAGAAGATACATCTCCTACAAACAATACTGCTACTCAAAAAGTTTCAGAAAGAGAAAAAGAATTGATTGGATTTATTCCACAAGAAATGTTGGAGGCAAAAGAAGTAGCCGAAGCAAAAATTGCAACCGAAAATGCAATATTTTTGTTGTCGGAACTTAAAAGAATAGAACAATCTCATTATCAAACCTACGAAAAAGCGTACAACAGAGAATTAAAAGCATATCAGGAGCAAATAAAACCTACCATTGTTGAATATCAAAAAAGATGTAAGGAAGCACAAAGGAGAATATGTGAAAATCCCAAAGACGAACATTACGACCCAAATGATATTTGCAATCAGCCCGATATAGAATATCCCGAACCGCCTGAATTTATATTTTATTTTTCTAGGGAACCCGAAATTAATTCATTGCAAGAGCTTCTTTCAGAAGATAGTTTTGCGGAACTTTCCAGTGAGGTAGATTTAAAAAAGGTTAAATCATTCTCTGAATTGAAGCAAATCTTAGAGAACAATTTAAGGTTCGCTCATCAGAAAATTGTAGATAAAACACAAATATCCGAGCAGGTTTTGGTTTTTGGAGATACTGCCATTGCTTTAAAAGGGAGTACATTACAAACCAATGATTTTACATTTCAAATCTGTAACACTCGTTTGGCTAATGGAAATATAAGTCCGTATATGATTATTCAACTGCCTAACTCCAACTATACTGTACAGCAGTTTATTTACCACTTGCATTACAGTACTGGTGGCACAAAATCTAATTTTTATTTCAATCAATCGCATAATGGAAATGTATTGACTTTGGGTAATATGTACAACAATACACTGCCGCTTTCAACCAACAGTCTCGTTGCTGGAATTTCAGGTAATATTATTTTTACCAATGGACAAACCTATACTTTTCATGTAGAGCCGTTTAGCTTAATGGGTTGTTACAATGGTAAGTTGGCTATCAAGGAAGGAACAGATACAGGAGGCGAAGATACTACCGATGAAAATTCATTTATACCTAATGCTTTCGGTTATAGACAATTAGGTATTGCCGATTACAAAAAAGTAGTTTCAAAAATCTGCAAATATGAGGTAGGAGAAGTGGCTCATATCGAAAATGTGATGGCTCGTGAATTGAGAGAAAAAATCACTAAAAAGTTCCACCAAACCGAAATAATAGAAACGGAAACGAGTGAAATAGAAACGGAAAAATTGACAGACACTTCCACTACGGAACGCTTTGAAATGCAGACCGAAGTGGCTAAACTGATGCAAGAGCAAAAACAATTTGCAGCACATGTTGATGTACAATCTTCTTGGGGAAACACAACCATAGATGCAGGAGCAAGTTATGCTTCCAATGTATCCAAAGAAGAAAGTAACAGGCAAGTTGTAAACCAAGCCAAAGAAATTACGCAACGAGCAATGGAGCGTATTGTTTCAAGAGTAAAAAATGAAAAGACAATAAAAGTAACCGACGAATTTACCGAAGAAAACAACCACCGTTTTGATAATACCGAAAGCGGAGAACATGTTTCGGGCGTTTTCAGGTTCATCAATGCTATCTATAAAAATCAGATTTATAACTATGGCAAGCGCTTGATGTATGAATTTATGATACCTCAACCGAGCAAACTGCATCGTTTGGGAATACAAATAGGTGAAAGTAATATAAATACTTTAAAATTAGAAAAACCAATTGATCCTAGAACCATTGGCTATACAGATTTTACCTCAATCAATGAATACAACTATCAACAATTGGCTTCTAAATATAGTGCAGATGTAGAAGTTTGTCCTTCAGATTCTATTATTATTGGAAAATCTTATGATTATTCAAGTCAAATTCCTAATACTGCAAATTCAAAAACAGACATAATAAATATTAATGATGATAGATATATTTCAGAAAAAGCATCAATAAATGTTTCTGGTACAGCACCAGGAAATTACACAGGATGGGGGAAATATGCAATAATTACTATAGGAAATCAAAGATTTGCATTTGATCCTATGTTAGCACTGTTTTATCCTATTGGATTTGTTGATATTCAAAATTATAATAAAGAAGTACCCGTTGCTATTTGGTCAACAAATTTACATACTTTGAATGTTGTAATTACAATTAAATGTAAACTAAAAGAAGATGCAAAAGCAAAATGGAAAAAAGAAACTTTTGAAGCCATTCTCAAAGGCTATTACAAGCAATTGGCAGAATACAACCAATCCATAGCCGAAGCACAGGCAAACGGAAAACAAATTTTAGACAGCAATCCGTTATTCTACCGACAAATCGAGCAGAATGTATTGAGAGAAAACTGTATCTCGTATCTTTTAGATCACAGCAACCCCAATTCTGTGAAGAAATTCGGATTGAAAATGTACAACAATAACGCTTCGTTTACCAATTTCCAAGTAAATTTGGATAAGAAAATGGACGATTACGGAAGTTTTGCCAAGTTTATGGAACAGGCTTTTGATTGGAATTTAATGTCTTACAATTTCTATCCATACTATTGGGCAAACAAAGACGAATGGAAAGACTTGTACCAGTTTGAAAGCAACGATGCTATTTTCCGTAGTTTTATGCAATCGGGAATGGCAAGGGTAATCGTAACTGTAAAGCCAGGATTTGAAGATGCTATAATGCATTATATGGCATTTGGACAGATTTGGAATGGCGGACAAATGCCTGTGCTTGGAAATCCTTTATACCTTTCTATTGTGGACGAACTGAAAGAACAAGAATATGTAGTAGAAGAAACTTGGACAACCACCTTGCCAACGCAATTAATTGCTTTACAAAAAAGCGGAGTTTCGGTGGATGCAATAGGATTGCCAACACTGGAAGATTGTCAGAATAATACAAGCCCAAAGCTGATAGCCAATGATGCAAAGTTGGGGGTGAGTAAAGTGATAAACAGTAATACAGATAAAATTTAAGCAATTATGACTAAACAAGAAATAATAGCAAAAATAAAAACAAAGCCTCATCTTCAAGAGTTTGAGGCTCTGTTTACCACCAATATTTTTGGAGAAGTGGCACAAAGAAGAAACAGAGATGTGGAGCTTGGTGAAAATGGAAATTTTACAATTGTAGAATATCATCAATTAAATGATGAAAACGACTTTTTAGATAGCATCTTGCCTACAAATGATAATTTCTCTAAAATTCTTGCCAAAAGCAATACACCACAAAACACAAAAGGAAAACTAGGAAATTCTATTTTTAAGTTTGAGCAGGAAGCAGGAATTGATAGTAAACTCGGGAATTGGAGCGGGAGAAAGTATAGGAAGAATGCGGAGGAAGATGGAGATAAGGTAAAAAACGACTCGGACAAAATTGTAAAAAATGATATAGCCTTTTCACAATTTGCAAGTAATATTCTTAATCAAAATTCTGATATAAAAATTGCACGTCTTAAAGAATTTTATGATCAAATTATTAAAGGAAATGGCGAACTATTGGGAGTAACTGATTATATTAAAAGCATATATGTAAAATTATTAAATTTTAAAGTGCCTCAAAAGGGTTTAGATCGTTTAAAAGAAATCGGAGGAAACATTCAATACATTAGAGGGAATGACGATAGACAGAGTAAACTGGTTAATATGGATTACTTTTCTGTTAGAATTGACAAAATGCCCTCTTTTATAAATGATAATCCGGGACTTGATGTAAATGTTTTATATAAAAAAATCCGCAAGAATTTTTTAACACTTTCAAAAGGTAGTGCAATTTTTGAATCAAACTGTAGATACCTCAAAACAGAAGGCAAATGGGAATTTAAACCTTATCCTAAAAATCCAAAAGAAGAGTTAAGACGTTGGGAGAATGAACTGAATTTTGCCATTTTTAAAATTGAAGCAAAAGCGGCTTTAATAAAGTATGGAGTAAAAATCAATATCCCGGAAGAAATTGGACTTGCGGATCACGGTGCAGTTTTAGAAAGTGAAAATGAGTCTTTTCAAAGAAGTTGGATATTTTCTACCATAGTTACACCTGAAAGTGGCACACAACCATTCTCTGGACATAGGCAATTTGGCATTCATAAAGATAAAGAAGGGTATTATAGATTTTTTGCCCGTGCAATAGATAGAGTTTGGGTTGAAGATTTTATATCTGGTAAAAATGGTAAAGAATGTTCTGTATTAGATTATTTGACAATAGCAGATGCCACTTGGAATAACCTCATAAAAAATGTATCTAAATTTATTAGTGATAATGGTGGCAAGACAACGATAATGCCCAATGAAATTAAAAGGATTGATTTTAATATTTTTTTTAAGAAATTCAGAGCAAATAAACCCGTAATTTTTGTGGGAAATGTAGAGCAATATAAGGAACAATAATCTATTTTTTATATATGAAAATACCACAAATAAACAAGATATTCGCTGTCTTAACTTTCTTAATAAAAGTATGGTTTTTAACAAATTTATTTTCTGCAATAATTATCACATTGCTTGAACATATAATGCTTCACAAAAATTTTGATTTTTCTTTGGAATTTTCAGAATCCTTTTTTTATAGAGAAACTTTGCTAATCTTATATATCGGTTCCTTTTTATCTTTACCTGCAATGCTGATTTTAGCATTTATTATTGTTTTTTGGACTCATAATAAACTAATATTAATGGCTATTTCGTTACTATTAGTTATTTGTTCCTTCCTTTTTTGGGGTTCAATGGGTTTAAAAAATTCGGAAACAAATATTCCAATTCCACCAATAGTTTATTCTTTGGTGATTCTGGTGGTAATTTATGTAAACAAACTTCTAAAACAATAAGCTATGACCAAGCAGGAAATCATTAATAAAATAAAATTAATGCCTCATAGAAAGGAATATGAGGCATTATTTACCACTAATATATTTGGAGAAGTGGTGCAAAGAAGAAACAGAGATGTGGAGCTTGGTGAAAATGGAAATTTTACAATTGTAGAATATCATCAATTAAATGATGAAAACGACTTTTTAGATAGCATCTTGCCTGCAAATGATAATTTTTCTAAAATTCTTGCCAAAAGCAATACACCACAAAACACAAAAGGAAAACTAGGAAATTCTATTTTTAAGTTCGAGCAGAAAGCGGGAATAGATAGTAAAATGGGAAATTGGGCTGGGAGAAAGTATTTTGGGGAGGATAGCGGAAATAAAACCCTGTCAATAAAATATCTCTCTTGTAGTGCCTATGATACGAACTACAATTTAACTTTTGAGGTTTCTCAAACTAATTTAAAAAAGTTTGATGCTACTATTTATGTGGAAGAAATGAACGCTACAAACGAATCGGCAGTACCCAAAACAAAAGCAAAACTATCCTTAAAGCAGAAAACAAATATAACAGTTTCATTCTCAAAGAATAAAGAATTTGACCATTATTATTGGCAAAGTGGATTAAGTTACCGAGCCACCATTACCTGTGATGGGATTTCTGCTGAAACAGAGGAGTTCACTATGAAGTGTGCGAGTGCTAAAAAAGGTTGCAATTTAAACGAACCTAAGGCTGTTATTAGCAAGAAATTAACATTTACAGAAGAACAAAAAGCAAAGTTTGTAGCAACTATTTATGGAGAGGCTTCGACAGCTGAAAACCAATTTGAACCTTTTTGTTGGGTATATTTTAATTTAGTTAGTCGTCAAGGGTTTGAAAAAGGTATGAGTAATTCTTATGCTTATAAAGATGAAAACTATTTGTATAAAGATGCAATTAAAAATTATACTACTGGAAAGATTCCATCGGTAAATAAAATAAAGAAAATATTAGAATCTAAACTTCTTGTAAATAAACCTTTGAATCCATACCCTGGATGGGAAGGACAAGGCTATTATGGCGATATGAATATTCGTGCACCCAAAACAAGTTATAGACGAGTATGGGCTTATGCATCGCAATATTTTCATTTACAAAATCAATGCAAAGTAAAGGCAGTTTTGGTAAAAGAATATAAATTTAGAAAACCTAATAGTGATGGTAAAATTGTGGATAAAACAGGTTATATCTATAATTTTAATGAAATTGAAAAGTATTTTAAAAATCATCCAAAAGATTTGCCTGATTTTGAATTAGGACAATGCAAGTATGATAAACTATCTCCAACACAAAAGAATAAAATACCTGCTGTTTATATAATTGAAGAATGTCAAACTAATAAATAATGAAAACGGTATTTGTATTCATAGTAATTATAGTACTTTTTTTTTCATGTCAAAAAAATGAAACGATGAAAGTATCAACACAAAAAGAAGTTCCAATAAAAAAAGATACTTTAGAACTTCTTTTCAGTAATTTTATACAAGTTGGAAGATGGAAAATGCAATATAGTAGTCTATCCTATTCAGATTCAGTTTTTCTTATAGCAGATGTTTTTGGTAAAAGTGATTTGTATGTTAAAGGAAAAACTATTTTAAAACAAGACAGTATTTTAGGATATGATTCCATTGCAAAGAGATACCATCTTAAAGTTTTCAATAAAAAGGATATTTTAAAATTTGCTTACCCAAGTTTAAATTATCAATTTAAAGAAAATAGTGTTTGTACCAAACTAAAATCATTAAATTCTAAAATTTTATTTCATTCTGTAATGAAGTCAAAATCAGGTGCTATTTTTCAATTTATTGTATATGAAAATAAAACCCCAATACTAAAGATATGCAACTCGAACAGGAGTTATATTTTCAAAATAAAAAATGAAGATTCTGGAACTATCATTTACAATGATAGCATTCAATCTTATACAAATTCATTAGATGATAATCCCTCATACATTAAATTAATGGATATTACTGGAGACGGAAAAGAAGAACTATTTATTTTTTATGATGTTGTTGATGTTATTTTCTTTTATGTTTATCAAATAAACTACTTGGAATAATAAAATAATATCATTCCATGGACAACCCTACCCAAAACCGCATAGCAAAACTTCATCCGTTGGTAAGAGAAGAAGAAACAATTCTTGGAAATCCTTTGTATCTTTCTATTGTAGATGAACTGAAAGAGCAGGAATATGTAGTAGAAGAAACTTGGACAACCACTTTGCCAACTCAATTAATTGCTTTACAAAAAAGCGGAGTTTCGGTGGATGCAACAGGTTTACCAACTTTGGATACTTGCGAAACCCAATCTACCAAAAAACTGGTGGCAAACGATGCCAAATTGGGTATTGGAACTGCTGAAAGCGACGCAAAACTTGCCGAAAGAGTAGCCAAGATAGAAAGCCGAATAATTGAAAACATAGACATAAATGACGGCACGATTAAACTTACTACCAAAGGCAAAAACCACCAAACCGTAGCCGAAATTTCTGTGGAAGATTTAAAAAGAGAATTGAAGTAAATTTTTTTTAATTTTGAGTGCTGAGGTTTTTTCTTAACACTCAACTATAACTACTTAAAATTAAGTGATATGACAAAAAAAGAAATTTACGAAGCGATTAAAAATAATCCTAATGCTTCTTTGCATAAAGAATTATTTACCAAAAATATTTTTGGAGAAACAATACCCATAAAAGGACGAAGCCTTGAAGTAACAGATGGCAAAATACAGGTATTCAGCGATGGTACGGAAGATGCCTTTGAAGACTCTTTTGCTACTGATAATACTGCTTTTGAGAGGTTACAAAGCAAGACAACTACAACGCCTGCTACCACTACTACCGATGCTCCTGCAATAGGCAACAGCATTTTTAAGTTTGAACAAGAGCAAGGGACAAATAGTGAACTTGGAAATTGGGCTGGGAGAAAGTATTTTGGGGAGGAGGTTGGAAATGGTGGTTTTGGTAGCGGTAGTCTCCCATCTATCAGTTTAGAATGCTCCAAACTTACATATCTTCCTGTTAATGTAGATGTTTTATTAAAATTCAATGTTTCTGGGAAAAATGAGAAAGATTGGGGAGGAGGATATGATATTGAAATTGTTAGTTCCAATAAATCTATTATATTGAGTTCTAAGAAATTTTCAATTGAAAAAGGTTGGACATTTTTAACCAATATAAAATCTACAACAACTGGAAAAGTCTCTCTACAAGTTAAAGTTGATGGTATTTTAAAAAACACTTTTGAGTTTGTTTTTTTAGATAGTAAGGATGTATTTCAAAAAGATAAAGTTGATAAATTAATAGGTGAATTAAAATATATTCAAGACTTTGCAGAACAAGAACTAGCTCCTGAGTATGATGAAAATTATTGTATGCAAGCAGCAGAGAGAGGATTATCAGAATTACTAAATGAGGCTTAATAGACATTTTTTAGGCTGAAATCTTTTGTAAACCCTATTATGATTAGCTTTGCAGACAATCAAAGGTTATGAATAAAAAAAGTGCTTATGTATGACAGTCCTATTTTATTTAAAAAAACAGTTTAAAATCTTCAAAATCAGAAAAATAAATGGGTTTTTAAAGGCATAAGGCTCTCTAAAAATGTCAAAGACTCAAAAGAAACAGCCTAAAAAATGTCTATTATACCCAAAATTATCTTGATAACTTCATTTTTTCAGCCATTTCCTTATCTACAAGACTTGTACTTTTTTCTAATTGAGCAATAATATTAGCAAAGTCTTCGTCATTTCTATTTTGAGAAAATTTTTGAGCAATAGATATTTCTGTTGGATAAATTTTTACTCCAAACGCACCTTTCATAGCAGAATTCACAAATTTTTCCCCCATTTTTTCCATAGTCATTGGGCATTTTTGTTGGCTCTCGAATTTATTGGTTAGTTTGTTGAGGTGGTTGTACAGCTCTTCATTGTTCATCAATTCTGCAATTCCTAGGATTTGTACCGCTTCATAGTTCCAAGTTGAAGCGTTGATATGGTTGTACCAACTGCTAGAAATATAAGTATGGGTTCCTAAAAAATCACACAACAACTCATCGCCATTTGAGATTTCTTTTGCTTGGATATTTGTCATAGAAATATGAGTTTCCACAAAAGGATTTTCCGGATTATCATCATTCCACAACATCATTGCATGGGTGGCTCTCAATTTTGGTTTTGAAGATATGAGAAGGGCAAAGCTGTTTTCGGAAATTATTTTTTTTAGAACTTGCAAATCATTTGTTCTATACATTTTAGGAATGTGCATACTATTGAATTATTTTTTTTAAAAAAGTTCTCCTGGATTTTTAGGTAAAGAAAGTCCTAGATGTTTGTATGCTTTTTCGGTAACTTCTCTTCCTCTGGGTGTTCTGATAACAAATCCTTCCTGTATCAAAAAAGGTTCATAGACTTCTTCCAAAGTTTCTGGATTTTCCCCAATAGAAGTTGCCAAAGCAGATATCCCAACGGGTTTTCCTTTGAAATTCTCAATCATCACTTTCATAATTTTGTTGTCCATATCATCTAGACCATACTCATCAACATTCAAAGAGTCCAACGCAAATTTCGTGATGTTGATTTCGATTTCTCCGTTGCTTTTTATTTCTGCAAAATCTCGTACTCTCCTCAACAAGGCATTAGCAATCCTAGGTGTTCCTCGACTTCTTCTGGCAATTTCCAATGCTGCATCTTCATAGATTGGGACACCCAATACTCTCGCACTTCTTTCTATTATCATTCCTAGTAATTCCACACTATAATACTCCAACCTACTTTGGATGCCAAATCTTGCCAACATAGGTTTGGTAAGCATTCCACTTCTTGTAGTTGCTCCAATTAGTGTAAATGGGTTTAGACCTATTTGTACACTTCTAGCATTGGGTCCGGTTTCCAACATGATGTCTATTTTATAATCTTCCATTGCAGAGTACAAATACTCTTCTACAATGGAAGAAAGTCTATGGATTTCGTCTATAAAGAGTACATCATTTTCCTCTAAATTTGTAAGTATCCCAGCCAAACTACCCGGCTTGTCCAAAACAGGTCCGGAAGTTATTTTACAATTAACGCCCAATTCATTTGCTATAATATGAGAAAGGGTAGTCTTTCCCAATCCTGGTGGCCCATGTAACAGAACATGATCCAATGCGGAGCCTCTTTTTTTGGCGGCAGCAACAAATACCTCCAAGTTGTCCAAAGTCTTTCTTTGTCCCGCAAAATCCTGAAAACTCTGTGGACGAATTTTTTCTTCCAGAATCAGTTCTTCTTCTGGGAAATTTTCTTTATTGGCATGTAAAAAATCGGGCATATCTGGGATTGAGTATTTGTTAAGATTATTATTTCGGATTAGGTGTTGCAGGAAGGAAATTTTTAACACAAATGTTCAATCGAATGGCAAATGTTGAACCTTGCATATATGTTTCAAATAGATACTTCCATTCCTTTATTGATAATGTTTTGATGTGTGCTATCTTGGTTTTCGGTTATGTGTTTGTACTCTGATTTCTCAACAAACAAATCTTGTTCTATCCCATCCAATTTTGTAACGATTGCTTTAATCGCTTCGTCTGATTGGTCTATACCTATCCATTGTCTGCCGTTGATTTGTGCAGATTTCAAAGTGGTTCCAGAACCAGCAAAACAGTCTAAAACAATACTGTTTTCGTTGGAAGAAGTTTTTATGATGATGTCTAATAAATCAGCATTTTTTTCGGTTGGATAGATGGGATATTGTGGGTCTTTAAATTCCCAAATATCTTGCATTCGTTTACCTTCCTGCTCATCAAAATAGATTTTTTTTCTTGGGTTTCCGTTGTTACTCCATTCAATTAAACCGTCATTGTCCCATTGCTCCAAAATAGAAACTTCACTTCTCCAATGTCTGCCTTTTGGTGGCAAAATTCCTTTAAATGCTTGTGAAGTTTTTCCGTTTTGCGTTTCACCCGGAGCGTGAAGCGGAATAGTTGTATATCTTCTTCCGTCTTTTTCTGTTTTTGGAAAAAGTTTAGTTTTATCTTCTTCGGTGTAAGGTGTTTTCGGTTCGTTCCAAATTAAGTTATCGGATTTGGAATAGAATAAAATCAAGTCTTTGATATTTCCGTAACCTTTTCGTGCAAAATTTTTCGGATTGCATTTTACTCTTGTAATGTCATTTTTAAAATTCTCAATGCCAAAAATTTCGTCCATTACAATTTTTACATAATGTCCGATTTTATAATCAATATGAAGATAAATTGACCCTTTGTCAGAAAGTAACATTTTGAGTAAAACCAAACGCTCACGAATAAATTCTATAAATCCAAAACCTTTCAAAGTGTCTGAATATGCAATATTTCCTTTTTTTGAATTACTGATGGTGCTTGCTCTTCCGTCCGTAATAGTAAAAGTATTGTTGGTTGCAAAAGGAGGGTCAATATATATTAAATCAATTTTTCCTGCTAAATTATGTTTCGTTATGAGTTGTTTTAAAGCAACCAAATTATTGGCCTGGATGAGCAAATTAGGACTGTCGGAATTATTGATTTGTTCCAAAGTGATATTTGGAATTTGGTCAAAAATATCTTGTTCTGTTTTTTTATTAGGGTAATTCAATTCCATAATTTTAAAATTTTAAAGTTGATAAAGAAATTCCCGTAACACTAAACTGCTCATAATATTCAAATTACTGTATTTTCCTGTAATGTCTTTGTACATTTTGTTGTTCCCTTTGATGTACAAAACTCCGTCAAGAATTGCAATTTTGACAGCGTTGATGTCTGTCATTATTGTACTGATTGCATCATTGAATTGTGCGTTTTGATGTCCACCAAAATCGGTTAAAAACTTGGCTTCGCCAATGACCAGTTTTCCGTTGAATCTTCCAACGAAATCTAAACCTTTTGGATGTTCGTATTTCAAAAATTCATTAGCAAATTTCATCAGTTGAGCATCGCTTCCGTTCAAAATTGCATCGTTGTTATTTGATGTAAATTCTTCGTAAGAAACAGGTTCAATTCCCAGTGCTTTTGAGTTGAGCCAACGCCTGAACAAAGGTCCAATTTGTCGATTTGTTTCTTTTGGTTCACTACATCGTTCGAAAATTTTGTCCAATCCCATTTCATATAATCGTCCACATATTCTGTTTATCGTTTTAGGATTTCGGTCAATGGCACTTCCGTCTCGTTTGAAGTATGCTATATAACTATCTTTAATTGGGAATAGCTCAAGTTTTAAAAGCTCTCTGATGAGTAAATCATTGTTTTTCTTCTCAAATGCTATTTCAATATTTGTCCAGCGCTCTTCATTTATTTCTCTAATTCCTTCGGGTATAGTCGGATATACTTGGAATAAATCGTCCAAATATGATTTCTGATTTGCGTATTCTATGCTTAATTCTGTCCAATAGTTCATAGCGTCAAATTTACAAAAAATAATTTACGGATTGTGTTTTTGGTATAGGTTTGTATAGGTGGTTTTAGCTTAATTCACGGGTTATTTGGTTATTTATTTTTTAATGAATAAAATAATACAGCTTTCTTGTAATGTTTTCATTTAATAATAATTAAATTTACGCCCATGAAATTAATTGGTCCATTTTCACAGCTCATTTCCCTAGACAATCTCCCAATTCGAGGAGCAATTGCAGACAGTCAACTATCCATAATTACCGATGGAGGTATCGTAACAAATAATGGTGTAATAGAAAAGATTGGAAATTTCCAAACGCTAAAACATGAATTTCCAAACGCTGAAATCGATTGGATTAAAGATACAAAAATTGTACTTCCTGCAATGGTAGATTGCCACACGCACATCTGCTTTGGAGGAAATAGAGCCAATGACTTTGCCATGAGAAACGCAGGAAAAACCTATTTGGAAATCGCAACTTCTGGAGGAGGAATTTGGAGTAGTGTACAACATACCAGAAACGCATCAGATGAAGAGTTGCTACAATTATTACTTCAACGAATAGACAAATTATTGCATCTTGGTTGCACAACCATCGAAATAAAATCGGGTTATGGTCTTAATCTGGACTCGGAATTGAAAATGTTGAGAGTAATACAAAAGGCAAAAAAACTTACAAAAGCTACACTGGTACCGACTTGTCTTTCTGCACACCTAAAACCAAAAGATTTTGAAGGAAGCTCAAAAGAATATCTACAATATATATTAGACGAAATACTACCAGCTGTACAATCCGAAAAACTTGCAGATAGAGTTGATATTTTTATAGAAAAATCTGCTTTTCAACCGGAAGAAAGCCATTATTTCTTATTAAAAGCAAAAGAAATGGGTTTCCAAATTACCGTTCATGCCGACCAATTCACACCCGGTAGTAGCAGAATTGCAGTAGAAGTTGGTGCGTTGTCTGCCGATCATTTGGAAGCCACCTCCAATGGAGATATTGATTTTCTTGCCCAGTCCAACACAGTTGCTGTTGCGTTGCCTGGTGCAAGTATTGGACTTGGAGAGCCATTTTCTCCTGCAAGAAAAATTTTAGATGCTAATGGAATTTTAGCCATTGCAACCGATTGGAATCCGGGTTCGGCACCTATGGGAAATCTGATTGCTGAAGCTAGTATATTGGCAACCTATCAAAAATTGTCCACAGCAGAAGTCTGGGCAGGTATAACATTCCGAGCAGCAAAAGCCCTCAATCTTGAAGATAGAGGAGTACTTGCCAAAGGAAAAAAAGCAGATTTCGTAGTGTATAACACCGATAATTTCCAAAATATACTGTACCAACAAGGCGAGTTAAGACCTTCTATGGTGTATATAGATGGTAATAGACTGGATTGATATTTTTATTTGTATTGAACTCATACGGATATTGATAGAATTATGAAATGCTATTTGGGTGAGGTGCGTTCAAAAATATTTGTTCAGTTTCTTTGATTATAATATTTTTGTAAATTCAAAAAAAATAAGAAAATAACAATTTAGGTTATTTATTAGTATAAATTAGAATTTTTTTCTCATGAAGAGATGGTATCTTTTTCCTTTTTCTATTGTCTATGATGGGGTAACTACAACAAGAAACTTATTGTATTCTGTTGGGTTAAAAAAATCGGTGAAATTTCAAACTCCAATTATCAATGTTGGAAATCTATCGGTTGGTGGTTCAGGAAAATCTCCTATGGTAATGTATTTGGCAGAATTGTTGTCCAAACATTATAGGACCGGAGTGCTTTCCCGAGGATACGGAAGGCTTACAAAAGGATACGGCATTACCAATTATGAAAGCAATTACAAAACAGTTGGCGATGAAGCCATGCAACTATTTGAAAGATTTAAAAATAAATTTGTCATTGGTGTTTGTGAAGACAGAGTAGAGGGAGCGAAAAAAATGATTTCAGAAATGGATCTTTCGGTACTTTTACTAGATGACGCTTTCCAACATAGGAGCATAAAAGCAGGATTCAATATTTTGATGACGGATTACCACGACCCTTATTTCAAGGATTATCTATTGCCAGCAGGTAATCTTCGTGAGTCCAGAAATGGTGCAAAAAGAGCCCAAATAATAATGGTTTCCAAATGCCCAGATGATCTTACTGATGAAAAAAAGCAATATTTTGTTTCCAGAATAAAACCTAAAAATGGACAGAAAGTATTTTTCTCTTCAATAAATTATGATGAAAATATCTATGGCAAACACCAAACTATTCCGGACAACAACCTAGCCTATTACGATGTTTTGTTGATTACAGGTATTGCCAACCCCAATCCAATGATAAAACATCTTTCCAAATTTTCTAATCGTGTAAAACATTTGAAATTTCGAGACCATCATAGTTTTACCGAGAAAGACATAAAGAATATCCTTTCGGAATACAAAAAAATGGGAGATTACAAAATGATACTTACCACAGAAAAAGATTTCGTAAGATTGAAGACTTACGACCAACTCCGAGATATTATTTTTTATTGGCCTATCAATGTTACTATTGATAAAAAAGCAGAATTCGACCAATGTATCTTGGATTATATCCGCAAGAAATAGATTTTCAACACGAGGTATTAATCAACAGGCTTTCGCTATTTTTGTTCTACTTGCATAGGATTCATTCTGCCGCTAGACTCTCCTCTGGATATGTTTTTTTGTTGCTGTTTGTAAATTTGGAATTTAGAAATTGATGATTGAGTTCCATCATTGGACCAAAAATTATTAGTAACATCAATATCTGCCGTTTCTCTCATGGGATCCAACTGTATGGATTTTAGTTTTTTATCAAAATAATAAGTTTTAGAAACCGATTGTTCGTTTTGTCGCCAAATTTGAGCTGATGACTTATCGTATAATTTGGACCCATCTTCAAACGAAAATTCCAAAATGATTGGCATAGGCATTCCACCTTTGTTGGAAAAATCAATTTGATAGCCTGTAATATTCTCCAAATTATTTTTGTCTTGACTGCTTATTGGTGCGGTTCCATCTGTATTTATACTATATTCCTTTTGGGTATCGACTGTTTTTTTTCCTCTGTTGTATTGATAATAGAAATCTTGCAAATCTTTGTTTTTATCCACAAAATATTTAGTATTTTGCTCTAGATTTCTTTTTTTGGAAATGTCCACAAATTCGTTTTTCAAGGGAGCATCAACTTTGTATTTTATAGTTTTTGGAGATTTGGGAGTAGTGTCCCAATCTGGAGTAGCTATCGTAACTTTGTCTATAGAAATATCTACTGGATCTGTACCGAAAAACCAACCTCTCCAAAACCAATCCAGGTCTTCGCCACTTGCATCTTCCATCGTTCTAAAAAAATCTGCTGGTTCCGGATGGCGAAAAGCCCATCTTTTGGCATAAATTTTAAAAGCTTTATCGAATAATTCCCTTCCCATAATAGTTTCTCGAAGGATATTGAGTCCGGTTGCAGGTTTTGCATAAGCATTTGGTCCAAATTGGGCAATATTTTCGGAATTACTCATGATTGGTTCCAATTGGTTTTTGGGCAATTTCATATAATCAACGATTGCATAAGCGGGTCCTCTCCTGGAAGGAAATTCCGAATCCCAAGTATATTCGGTAAGAAATTGTACAAAAGTATTGAGACCTTCATCCATCCACGACCATTGTCTTTCGTCGGAATTGATAATCATTGGGAAAAAATTATGTCCCACTTCATGGATTATCACTCCAATCATACCATTTTTGATAGCTTCCGAATAGGTGCCATCTTTTTCAGTTCTTCCATAATTGAAACAAATCATAGGATACTCCATTCCATTGGCAGCCTCTATAGATTGTGCAACTGGATATGGATACGGAATTGTAAACTCCGAGTATGTTTTTATGGTATGTGCAACTGCTTTGGTAGAAAATTTTCTATAAAGATGATACGCCTCTTTTGGGTACAGACTCATCGCCATTACCGGATTGTTGTTTTCCGGAATGACAACTCTCATGGCGTCCCAAATAAATTTTCGAGAAGAAGTCCAAGCAAAATCTCTAACTTCCTCCGCTTCGAATTTCCAAATTTTTCGATCTTTTGATTTGCTTTTCTCAGCTTTTGTAGCCTCATCTAGAGTAACAATCTCTATGGGTTCCGAGGACTTTTCTGCCTGTTGATATCTTTTGTATTGATCGGGCGAGAGTACCTGTTGATAATTTTTACACTCACCAGTACCAGCAACTATGTGATCCGCAGGAACATTCATCTCCACCGAAAATTTGCCAAATGCCAAAGCAAACTCTCCTCTTCCGGTAAATTGATGGTTTTGCCAACCATGAAAATCGGAATAGACACACATCCTAGGATACCACTGTGTCATAGTAAAAAGTATGTTGCCATCTTCCGGAAAATATTCGTAACCACCTCTTCCACCTTTGGCAATTCGGTCAGGAATATTGTAATTCCAATCGATAGAAAATTTTATTTTCTCCCCTTTTTTTAGTGGTTTTGGAAGGTCTATTCTCATCATTGTTTTATTGACAATGTATGGAAGGGTTTTCCCGTTTTCATCTACAACTTTCATAAGATTGACACCATATCCGTTGTCCAAGACAGGAAGTTGGGTAGTTCTTAATTTTTCCACACTGGACTCTTTTGGCAAAGTAGAAGAAAATCCAAAATCAGCATTTTTCACATTGGACTGTTGGTTTTCGTCCAATTGCAACCACAGATAGTCCAAATTATCAGAAGAATTGTTGTGATAAGTTATGGTTTCGGAGCCTTGAAGAATTTTTTTATCCTCGTCCAAAAAAGCTTTTATATTGTAGTCTGCCTTGTTTTGCCAGTATCGTTCTCCGGGTGCTCCAGATGCAGTTCTGTAGATGTTAGGAGTTGGCAATATAGTCCCCAATTGTTCGAATTTGTTCCCATGGTTACTTCCAGGGTTATTTTGTATTTGTTGCGATTGGAAAAAATTGCAACAAAACAGTAGAAGTATGGTTTTTATTTTCATGTATTCTTTGTACTCAATGAAATCAGGATACAAAAATATAAAATTTGCAACAATCATTTTTATATTTTCCAACCACCCTTGAAATTGTTTTTAGGAGCAACAACAGTTCGTGTTCCTTTCAAGACTCGTCCAGCTATCCGCTATATCTTTTTATTTTTTTTAAAAATATTCAAGTCTTAAAAAAAAATAAAAAGGATGACGCTACTATCTGGGCTAGAAATAGGTCAAACGCATTAAAATAAAATTAAACAAACAACTATAAAATGTTAATAGTCAATATATTAACGCAAAG
>JAFDZJ010000104.1 GCA_018266965.1 Bacteroidota bacterium | reverse complement strand
GAAAAAATCAAACAATATCAATATAAAATTAACCGAAGACCAAGATTAACCTTAAATTTTGAAGAACCAAAAAAATTATTTTTTAAATTTGTAAATGAAATTGCACTTGCTAGTTGAATCTGCCTTCACCATTTGAAGGCGTATAAATATCACCGTCTAATGTGAAGTGTTTATGAAAAAGTAATAAATCGTTGATTGATGAAACTGTATCACCGCTTTCAATGTTTTTCAATTCATCAATTTTTTCAAATAGAGTATTAGTGTAAATGTGTTTTAAAATGAGTTCTATTTGAGAAGCAACTAGTTTTTGTGGTGTTTTCGTTGTATTGGTAACATGCTTATATTTAGCATCTGTTATTTTCCCATTTTGAATTAATAAGTTGGTTTTGCAATACAATTTACCCTTGTCGCCCAAATTGCCAACTTCTTCAATAATTGGATTGACTGTTTTAGAAATATTTTCAAGAATTTTCTTTACATCATTTTCAATAGCAATTCTATTGCTTGCATACTCAGAGAAGCCTGTTTTTGTTGGTTTTTCTGGTTGCCCTGTTTTTTTTGAAATTTCGGTTACGAAAAATTTTACTAATTTATTAAAGAAGCTAATGCTTTTGTAATCAGTAAATCTTTTACCTGATTCAGAATTTATTTTCTCTAAAATTTTATTAACAACGCTGTCTAATTCATTCAAAAGGTCTTCACCAATAATTTCTTTCAATTTTTCATTTGGAACATAATATGCTTTGATCTCCTGAAATTTTTTCAAATTATTTTTTACTTCTTCAAACCTTCGCTTAGATGAATTTTCATCAAAAGTTGTGAATTTATCAATCTTATTATTTTTTGAGATTTTGTTTGTTGCATCTGCTGAATAGTAAAGTTTGTATTTTGATAAACTCGTTATTTCTTTTTCAGTAGCGTTTCTTAACGAAGCTAATTCTATGGAGCAATCATCAATTCCCAATTTCTCCGTATCAATTTGTAATTGAGTGCCTTTGAGGTCAAAAACATCATCTATTTTTTTAGAATTAGATTCATATACTTCGGTTTTGAACCCTTTGCCATTATAGTATTTTGACAGTGCTTTTAAAATATCTGTTTTTCCTGTTCCTTTTGAGCCAAACAGAATATTTATATCATTGTAAATATCAATATCCATTATTTCTGCAGCACTATTAAACGGATTTATTTGAATAGTTTCTTTTGTTTTCTGGTCAAGAATTGTTTTGATTTTTTCATTATCTTTGTCCAACAGTAAACAAAATTGTTCAAAACTTTCTACGGGCAATCTTAGCTCGGGCAAATTTTGAGAATTACTGGCATAGTCGTTCCAATTCTGAACGTCTGAACCGTGAATAGAATTGTGTCCGTGATTTATGTATATACCTGCTGAAATGGAATTTGAAGCCTCTTTCAAAACTCTTTTTTTATTGGAAACTAATCTTTCAAGTTTTTCAACGTCTTTGTCTGCCAAATTTGGTTTCTTTGAGTGGTAATGAGCAATAAAGATTGCATCAAGATTGTCGAAATTACTCACTACATCATCAATACTGATTGTAAAACTATCGGCAGAAGTGATGCCGATAACTTCATTTACTTTTTCACTAAACGCTTCTGCGTTTTTAGGATTTACAATTACAATTAAATGTGCTTTACGCTCTTCTTCAAGTATGTCAAGCTCTATACCTGTCCATATTTGACAAATACCCTCAACGCTAGTTTTAAATTGATTGTATTGTTCAAGATCAAAATGATTATGATTGGTTATTGCTAAAATTTTGACATCAGTTTCTTTGATGATTTCCGTAAATCTATCAACATCTATGTTGCGATTTTCAGAATCGCCTTGTTTTATTTTCTTCGTATGTGTATGTATGTCAATTCTCATTTAGCTTTACTTTCTTCATTTCTCTATTGCATAATATTCAGCACGACTTTCCTTAAATAGCCTCAGTTGTTCAACTTGTTCTTTGTACAATTTATGAAGTCCGTTTTTTGATGTTTTTTGTTCATGAAAAGTCAAAGCAAACGCTTCTAAATCGTTAGTGTGAATTGCAGTTTTTGGAACAACTTCTTTGATTTTTTCTAATGCACTCAAATAATATGTTTCGCTGATTTCACAAGCCGTTAAACTCAAACCTGCATTGTAACAAGCAATCGCAATAGTTCCGCTTCCCAAATGCGTGTCTAAAATTTTGTCGCCTTGATTGGCGTACATTTTCAAAAGCCATTCATAGAGTTCAACAGGTTTTTGTGTCGGGTGAATTTTATTTCTGTTTTTTCTTACGCTGAACTCGAAAATTTTTGAAGGCTTGTCTAAGGAACTCCAAGCCATTTCAGCCATTGAAAAATTATTTAGCGTTTCGGGTTGTTTTTTATCCCAAATAATAAAACCTTTATTGTATTCACTTCTTGCCCAAAGTTGTCCGAAATAATTACCGCCCCAAATAATTTGATTTTTTGAAACACGAAAGAGTTCATTAAAATATTCGTCATTGGGTTTTACGTCCCATTGACTGTATTCATCCATATTAAATTTGTGGTCGCCACCTCTTTTGGTTTTATTCAAAATTCCGTAAGGTGGGTCAACGATTGCAAGGTCAAAGTAATTGTCGGGATACCTTGCCATTAACGCCATATTATTTTCTCGTGTAATTGTAATCATAGCAAGTTTTATTTTGAAGTTGCGAACCTTGAAATAGTCAAGTCTGAAATGTTTTTACTAATATCTTTTCCGAGATTATTGATGATGATACTGTCAAAATCTTCGTAATCAATTTCTCTTACGTCATTGTCAATACAGTTGTACAGATATTCAGAAAAAGTATTTGCACGAATAATTACAATTGGACTTGTGCGAATATCTTGAAGCACGGCAGGTACATATCGTGGTGTTACAACGATTGTATAAGCACCGCCAATTTTTTCTCTGTGTCCTGCCAATCTTCCTGCGTTAACACTGGAAAGCTTATTTTTGGTAGATTTGGCTTCAACAGTAAATTTTTTCTTTTTTGGAATATATAAACATTCTAAATCTGTGTTTCCTGCTCCGCTAATTTTTTGTGCTTCTACATTGTAGAACATATTGAAACCGTCAGCCAAAGCATCCTCAAAAAGATATGCTTCTGCTCCTTCATTATTGTTTGCATATTGTTCAATTAATTTTGGAAGATTAAGCAATTCAAATTTGAAGTCATCAACAGCTTCGTTAATTTCAATTAAAAGAGTTTTAGGATAGAAACTGTAAATTTCTTTGATAACGTCTAATTTTAAGCGTTCAGGGTCATTGAGTAACAAAGGCTTTTCTAAAAACGAATATTCATTTTCTAATTGTTCAACTAATGTTTTTAGATTGTTGGGAATTGAAACTTCGTTTCTCGTTATTTTTCTGAAAGTATTGGTATTTCCGTGTTGAAATTTAGAAATAACAATTCCATCTTTTTTATTCAAAACTCCTGCACTTTCAAATAAATTTGAAACATAGTAATCCCACTCATACGCAGAATTTACAAAAGCGTGTCTGTTCTCTTGGAATTTTTCGGCAAGTTCTTTGTCTGAAAGTTTTCTTAATTCCAATAACTCATTTACCAATTCATTGTAAGTCGTTTTTGTTGCTTCTTGTACGAAAACAACCGAATAAGCAACTTCAAAAGCGTAAAGTTTATTTGAAAGTTTTGGCTCTAAAAGTAATTTGTAAATCAACCGAAACGGATGAAGTTGAAATTCGCTGTCCGTTCCACTGTGTGGATGAGGATATTGAACAGCCCAAAGCATTGTGAGAAAAATCTTGGCTGTTTTTTCTTTGTCTTCAACGTGTTTTAAAAACAAGTTTCCAAGTGGACTAAACAAAAAACGGTCTTGTCCGTCAACTTTGGCTTGGTAGCCAAACATATAATACGAAAGTTGATTGATTTTGTGATTTATCGCATCAAGCGGTAATTCGGGATTTCTTTCATTGTACAATCCCAATTCACGCAACTTTAAATTTAATTGTGCTTTCTCGTCTGTTGAAATTCCTGTTTTTGTGTATGACTTCAAAAATTCAGCAACAACACAAAGTTTATCAAAATCCCTTGTGTGTCGATACAAAATCCATTTCTTACAGTCAATTCTTACAGTCATCTTATCGGTTTATTTGAGCTACAATATTTTTAATTAAGAGTGGTGGAATACATTCGCCAATACATTTTCTAATCAATAATTCGGGAGTATTGTCGGGAATGCTCCAATTTTGTGGTAATGATGATAACAACATTAATTCTAATGGCGTTAAAACTCTTGCATCGGAATAAATTCCGTTTTTTAATTTTCTACCCGGGTGTACATTAAGTTGAGAACTGATTGCATCGTTTCGCATTGTAATTGTCGGTGCAGGTTCATCCCATTTAATTCGCCTGTATGTAGTGTTGTAACTTTTAATTTTTTCTCCATTTGGTTTTGCAGGAAAAAATTTTGAGTTGTCAAATGCTGTTTGACCTGTTGGCGTGTGTTTCATCCATTGAATATGGCTGTCTGAATGTTTTCGAGCAAAATGCCATTTAATTTTTGATTTTTGTCCTGCTTCAATGCTCGGCAAAAAACCAATTTGTTCTTCTACTGTAATTTGCTTTTTAGACTTTATTGGTTGTCCCCAAGTTTTATCTTTTCGATATAATTTTATGATTGCTCTTGTTCGTCTTTGAGCAACGCCATATTCAGCCGCATCATAAATATTAGCTTCAATGTTATATTCTTTGCCAAACAAAAGGTCTAAAATTTCAGTTACTTTCAAATGTTTGTTTTTATATGGCAAAAGCAATTTTAAAAATGTCGGCACATTTTCTATCAACACAAAATCGGGCGATTTTAATTTGATGAAATCAATAATTTTGAATACAAGATAATTTCTTTCGTCATTGAGCATTTGTTCTGTCTTTCTGTTTTTTCCTGCACCGCTCATCCCTTGACAAGGCGGTGAAGCAATTAGAAAATCTAATTTTTTAGGTGTATTTTTCACAAGTGCTTTGAAAACATTTTCGTCTAAAATGCTTCCTGCAATCATTTTTGATTTCGTATATAACACTTATTACAAATCGGCTCTTCCCTGAGCTAACTCGTAAGCGTCAACAATATTTATTCCTACTTCTTCAAAGTATGTTTCTGCTATGCCTGCACTTGAAAATAATGATGCTCCTACCATAGTTAAAACTTAATTGTTCCTTGTTGCGTTTTTATTGTTCTGAAATATTTCGCTTTTTCTTCGGCTGCTTTAAATAATGCTTTGGTTTCTTCTTGCGGATAAATCAACTCTGCAATTCTCTCACTTAAATATTCGTGTTCTAATTTTTTCAAGTCAAGATTAAAAAAGGCTGAAAGTTTTGGTAAGATTTCTTCGGGTACATTTCTTTTGCCATTTTCAATTTTTGAAAGTGTAGATTGGTCAATGTCCAATGCAGCCGCAAGTTTGGTTAAAGTCAAGCCATTGTCTGACCTAAGTTTATGAATGTACTCCCCAAATGTTTCTTTCATCTTCTTGAAGTTTTTATCTTGACAATTTTGGCAAAAGTAATGATTATATTTGTCTTGCCAAAGAATTTAGCTGAAAAAGTTATTCACTTTGGGTGGTGGGTGGGCTTGGGTGCGTTGGGACAAAATTAAATGTGGTGTTTTGTGTCGGTTTGTGCGTTGGCAAACACCTCTTTTAATTTTGCGAAGCGTTGGCAATTTTCTGTTCGTTTTCAGTACGAATGTTGATAGTCGCACTGTCGCCCTACGCTTGCCTGTAACGGTTCTCAGCTATACGCAGGCAGGGCATTTTACCACTGAACTTCATACGAAGAACTGAACTTTAAATTTACCACTTTCCTGTCCTACGAAGCACGAAACCCCTGCTTGCGTATAGGTGATGTTATGCCTTCGCCCTTCTTTCTCGTATGTTGTTTTTCCGTTCATATTGCCTTGTTTTGTCGTGCGTTGGCTTGGTGGCTCTTTTGCAAAACTTTGACTTGTGGATTGGCTTGAGCGGTTTTGCAAATGTGCCACCAATAGCGTGGGCTTATTTCACTTTTAATTCATACTTATCTTCAAAAAATTCATTCAATATATTTTGGTCAGTCTCTTTAATTAAAAATTTCCTTTCTTTTTCTGTCAGTTCACAAACCCCAAAATTCTTAATGTAATTTCCGTTCAATGAATAATAGTCAGAAGAGTAGGGCTTGCTTGTCGTCTTGATGTAATACCAGAAGATGTTGGATTCCATTATCTTTTTTATGATTTCCATTTCTGTCTCAGAGCTACCAACTACCGCTAGTCCGTTGTAAAAAAGCAAGTCGTCATCCGAGTTGATAATAAAATTTGGTGTCCTGTCTGAGTACTTAGGGAAGAACATTTTATTTTTAATCTTCTCTAGTGATTGCGTTCGACCAAAAGCAAACCATTTTTCATAGTTACCTTTACCCTTGTCTCTTTCGCCTAAAATCGTTCTTTTGTTCTGCAGATATTTATATGCTTCAGGAAAACTTTCCTTCATTAAATTCTCATCAAGTAGCTTAGGTTTTTCTTGTTGGTCGTATGGGAAAATCACTTTCTCCTTAAGGTTATTTAGACTAACCTCTCTGCTTAACTTATTCGAGTTTATAATATCCTTACAAATGCCTTTTTCAATCTTGTAAAGACTTCCGTTTTGAAGATAAAAGAAGTTCTCGTCTTCGTCAACTGGTCTAAAAATATAGATATCATTCTTTAAGGTCGCTATACCGTGTCTCGTTTGATATAATTCACCAAATGGAATTCCTGTTGACTCAATTTTTGATATTGTTTTGTTGTCTTTTAAATTCCAACCTTTTTTAGAGTCAAGAATGTCGTATTTAATTTTCTTAAAAGAGAGTTTACTTGCCAGCTGTTTTGTTTCTGATTCCGTATATGAAATAAATTGCTCTTCCTTGTTTTCAATAAAACATATACAAGTATAGGTGTTCTTGGATTTAAAAACTTGTTCAGAGCCAAAGTCTATAATTGAAATAGCAAGTTCTTTTCTTTGAAAATAGTCTCTTAAAGCCCTTCCATTCAAACTTTTGAAAAATGAATTCATAGTGATGAATCCTAGAGTACCATTTTCAGCCAAATTCTCAATAGCAATTTGAAAGAAGGGAATATAAAGGTCTGAATTTCCAGATTGACAAACCGTCCAATTCTTTAATTTTTCTTTAGTTTCTTTGTCAAGATTTCTTGCACAAACATACGGTGGGTTTCCAAGTATAATGGAAAATCCATTGAAGTCATCAATCGCAGTAGCCCAATCAAAATCTAGGGAATCACCCTGAAATAAGTTGAACTGAAATTCTTCTATATCTTCTCCTGATTGTAATGCTAATAAGGATAGAAGCAACTTAGTTCGATTAACTGAATACTCTTGGATGTCTAAACCGAAGATGTGGTCTCTAAATATTTCTGAGTGGGTTTTGCCTGTTTTCTTTCTTAATTCAATAGATGCATTAAACAAAAACCCACCGCAACCCATTGCTATATCAGAAATTTTAATTGAATCATCTATTGATTTGATTTTCTTAAATGCTTCTGAAACAATAAAAACCCTGATGTTTTTAGGTGTATAAATTGCACCGTTTATAACTCTGTCTGCAGGAGAAATAACAAATTCAAAAAGTTCAATGAGTTCTTCGAATCCAAATACTTTTGTATCTGAATAGATTGCTGACACAAATTCAAGAAGGGATGAGTATTCCTTCTTATTTTTGCTACTAATGGAATATGACTTAAGAAGTTTATTTTTCTTTAACTCTAAATTGTTGATTTCAAGAAATGTAGAAATAATAAGCCTGTCCACATCTTTTGGAGTTGTAGAATATTGACTTAAATATTTGAATGCGTTTCTCATTTAAATGCTTCCTAATTGTTTTGTATACTTCCTGTATTCACGGTACAAATTCAATACTCTTTCTTTTAATAATTCATTATCCATTTTGTCCAACTGTGCTTCACATTCTTCAATTAGACTATCAATTGCTTCTATCTGCCATATTATCTCGTGTTGTGGCTTATGAAGCTTTAACTTGTAATACATCCATTTCCCTAGCTGTGTTAGATGTGTAATTCTACCACTATGATTTCTTGCAAATTGTTTATCATAATTATCATTACAAGGGTCTATAAAGCCCTCATCATTTTTATGATGTGTTAATTCATCCTCGGTTGGCCAATGTGCTCTTTTAGAATTATTACAAGACCTACAAGCATACACTAGATTTGAGTAATCTGTTTCGCTGATTGTGTTCAAATATTTTTGTGGAACAAAATGGTCTATTTCAAACCAAACTGTTCGCCACGTATCAACATCATTACAGTACCCACAGCGACTTTCATAGTCCTTTTTCAACTCATCTCGATGGTCAGAGTATCGAGCAACTACAGTCTTAATGTCTCTTCTTTTTGGAGTTTTATTTCTAAAAGGAATCATATCTATTTCTTATTCATCTTTTTAAGTTCCTCCAAAATTTCTTTTGTCTCTTTAACGAATTCATTGAGTTTAGTTATTGAATCTCTATTAATAAGATTAGCAGGTAAATCTTTTCCATCAGGATTTAACTCATCAAACAAAATATATAACTTTGACAATTCTTCTTCCTCTTTGATATCTAGACCTGAACTATTTCTCTTTTCAATTAGCTGTTCAATTTTTAAATTAGTTTCATTAATTTTTTTATAGTAATTAGAAACATTAGCTAATATCTTGTTTTTAAAAACATCTAATTCTTCTTGGTCTTTATCATTTTCAATAGTTAAAATATCTTTGGTATAGATAATGTGCACATCATCAGTGTGACCAATTGCTTGAGTTGGAAATGAAGTAAGCATTATTATTGGAAAATGAGGTCTCGTATTTTTTAAAGCTTCAACTATTTTATTTCCGTTAAACGGCACTTCTGCATTTTCTTCTAATAGATAATCCGTGACGACCGCATCAAGATTATTTATTTGTATGTCTAATAATATGCTTTCAACAGAAGATTCTTGATTAACTTCCATCCTGAAAATTTCAAAATCGTTTTTAAAAGTATGATAAAAGGTATTAATCCAACCTTTATCTTCATCTATATATGCTATTTTATACTTCATTATCTTGATTTGAAAATTATTTTAAAAGTCAATCCGTCCTGAATATTTATTATTGAGATTGATGAA
The DNA here is from genome assembly GCA_018266965.1 of Bacteroidota bacterium. Lineage (GTDB taxonomy): Bacteria > Bacteroidota > Bacteroidia > Flavobacteriales > Weeksellaceae > Amniculibacterium. The sequence continues at coordinate 412 of JAFDZJ010000104.1, read as the reverse complement.
TTGTTGTACTCTTCAATAATAGATTTCACTATGTAAAGCCCAAGTCCTGTTCCAATCTTGTTACCCTTGTTATCAGTTTTAGAAGACTCATTTAGGTTGAAAATCACTTCTGGATTGTCTTTGTATTTTTCATCTAAACCTTTTCCATTATCTGAAAAATAAATTTCAATAGTGTTTCCATTATTCTTCCAAGCTATTTCAATTTTCTTTTGTTCATTGTTGTATCCGTAATGTGCATTAATAGAGTTTGAAAGTAAGTTATTAAATATTGAATCCATATTTACTTCGAACGCTCTCATTATATGCTCATTATCGTCATCAAGTTTTTTTAGGTCAAGGCTTATATTTCTTTGTTCCAATGCTTTACTCCAGTTCGCTTTAAAGCTTTCAAAATATTTAGAAAAATCTAGGT
>JAFDZJ010000103.1 GCA_018266965.1 Bacteroidota bacterium | reverse complement strand
GAATGTCCCTCACCTTGAAAATCAACTCCAATATATTCTTCAACTTTGAACAATGACTTATAAGGTTTAGCCCCACAACCAAAATCTAACATTTTACCATTCAGAAATCCTACATATTTAACAATCCCATTTAATAGCCTATTTCGAAGTAAGTAAGCGGGGTGGTTAATCCCGGGATTAAACATTTCTGAAATTTCTTCAATTTTCGTATTCAAAAGATGTAGTTTTGGTTAAAAAGTATGATAAAATCTCTTGAGAAGGCATTTCGAAATTACTTTCCCAAAAAATACAAATTTAGACAAAAATATATTCTTGCTACTAAGGATAAATACGGGATTGAAATTGGTGGCCCGAGCCAGATATTCTCAAATAATGGCCTTATCCCAATTTATAAAAAGATTAGTATTTTAGATGGTTGTAATTTTAGTACCACAACAATCTGGGAAGGTAAATTGGAAGCAGGAGAAACTTATCAATACTCAAAGCATAAGAAACCAGGCACTCAATTTATATCTGAAGGATCAAATCTTAGCTCAATTAATTCTGAAAAGTATGACTTTTTACTTTCCTCTCATAATTTGGAACATTTTGCCAATCCATTGAAAGCATTATTTGAGTGGAAAAGGATTCTTAAAAAAAATGGATATCTAATTATGGTTTTACCGTTTAAAGAAAAAACATTTGACCACAAAAGACCAGTTACTTCGATTGAGCATATTTTAGAAGATTACAATTTGAATATTGATGAAAGAGACAATACCCATTTTGATGAGATTTTAAACCTTCATGACTTAAGTAGAGACCCTGGAGTAAAAAATAAAAATGAATTAACAGAAAGAATCAAGAATAACTTTACTAATAGATGTGCTCATCATCACGTATTTGACAAAAACCTTGCAATTAAAATAGTACAAACTGCCGGGTTTAATATTATCAATGCTGGTATAATGTATCATAATATAATAATTCTAGCCCAAAATAATTAAGAAATGCAGAACGAAATTATTGCTGCAGTAATTACTTATTACCCCATGAGCAATGTTCTTGAAAATATAAAAAGTTACTACTCCTATTTCAATAAAATAATAATTGTTGATAATTCAGATTCTCCCCAGACGGAATTTTATAACTCACTTGAAAATTTTAAAAAAATAATCTTAATAAAGAATGGCGAGAATCTAGGTATAGGTGCCGCTTTAAATACTGCTTGTAAAATGGCAGAAGAATTAGATTATAAGTGGGTTATGACAATGGACCAGGATTCCTTCTTTGAAACTAATTCTATTGAAAATTATATTAATTGTTTAAGTAGTATTAACAAATCAAATCTAGGCTGTATTGGAATTAATTATATCGAAAAACTTAATTCAGATTATTGTAAATCTGAAATTGTGCATAATGTTATAACATCAGGTACATTTGTAAATCTATCAGCATGGAGTAAGATTGGGGGCTTTAATCAGAATTTATTTATTGATGGAGTTGATGATGAATTTTGCTTTAATTTAATTCTCGGAAAATTTCAAGTATTACTTCTACCCAATATATATTTAAGTCACAACCTCGGTGAAAACAAAAAAGTTAAACAGTTGAAATTTGGAAAACTAACCACAAGAAACTTACATTCTCCAACAAGGATATATTATATGACAAGAAACTATTTATTCCTGTCTCATAAATATAAATTATATTTTCCTGAAAAAAGAAAAGAATATCGTAAGGCTTTATTTAATAAATTTAAAAATAGTTTTTTATATAATTCTCCCATACAAACGATGAGATTATTTATAAAAGGATATTACCATTTCAAAGTAAAGAAATTTGGTAAACTTTAGCTTATTATTGTATATTTATAATATAGAGTTCATGTACTGCTTATGAAATTTCGTATTCTACTTATAACTTTCTTTCTCTTTGGAAAGTATTTCAAAATTTTAGGTCAAGTTAATCTTAGCCTTGGCTTAAAAGCACATTATACATTTTCAGGAAATGCAAACGATATTTCGGGAAATAATTTAAATGGGGTGACATTTGGAAATATTCAACTAACCACTGACCGATTTGGAAATCCAAATAGTGCCTATTATTTTGATGGCATTGACGACAAAATAATCGTATATGATAATGGAGCACTTTCAACCCCATCTTACAGTTTGGTATATTATTTCATGACAGAATCAACAAGTTTTCAAAATTGTATTGGGAAAATTAACTATAATGATGGAAACGGCGCTACTTATAATTCTGGCATAAAACCAGGTTCTCTGAACTGCTATTATGCAACAATTGATGCTGATGGGAAATGCAATATCAATATACCTGCAACTTTTGATTATACAATCACATCACCCAATAGCGTACAATTAAATCAATGGCATTGTGTTGTAAACACTTTTAATAATGGGGTTCAGCGTATTTTTTTAGATGGTAGCCTTGTAAAAGAACAAACAATTTCCGTATTAAATGCTGCTTATTGTACAAATACTTACTTTGTTATTGGTGATTGGTGGCAAAATGACCATTACAGGTTTAAAGGGAAAATGGATGAAATTCGATATTATGACAGAGCATTAAATAGTATTGAAGTTACTGCTTTATGTGACCAATTTTCAAACCCTACATGTGGAAATTGGTTAAATACTCCATCTGAGCCCTCTTCAGTTAATATCGGTGACTTAGATGTATCTGGAAATCAAATAACCATTGAAGCCATAGCAAATCGCACATCGTTGCTTTCAGCAGGTGTTAATGCTGAAAGTTATTTAGTATCAAAAAATTCTAATACATCGGATGCTAATTATATTTTAAGACCTACCAGAGCACAAATTAGTACTACCAATGGTTTTTTCTCGACTCCAAATGTTTGTGATATAACACTTAATAAAACATACCATTATGCCTTAGTTTATAATGGCTCAACTTTAAAGTTTTATAGAAATGGATTTTTGATGAGCCAGGTAAATGCAACAGGTAACTTAAAATTAAATGATTTGAATACCTCAATTGGAAACTTCACTTCGACCTTACAACATGAAAATTTTATCGGTTACATCAATGAAGTCCGCATTTGGAACATTGCAAGAACGCAATCAGAAATAAGGGCTAATATGGCCAATTCACTGCCCAATCCCACAACACAAACGGGGCTTAAAGCTTATTATGTTTTTGATAATTTGATCAATAAGCAAGGAAATACTCTTTACAACGGAACACTTTCGGGTAGTGCAACCATAAATTCTACGAACCCTCAATGTACACTCATTGTGGATAGTTGCATAGTAACTCCACCAGATTCAAATATTATAAATGATTATACCCCTGTTATCAGTAAAATAAGTTGCTCAAACAAATTTGAAGTAGAAGATGCAACTGCTTTTAATGTGGGCGATACCATCCTCATCATTCAAATGAAAGGCGCTGTGATTGACAGTACCAATACAAACCAGTATGGAACAATTACAAACTATACAAATAGTGGGAATTACGAATACAATTATATTAAATCAAAAGTTGGTAATACCCTGGAACTAAAAAATGATTTATTAAGGCCTTACGATATTCCCGATGGCAAAGTTCAATTTGTGAGGGTACCTTACTTTAGTAATTACAGCACAAGTGCTTCGCTTTCCAGCTTGCCCTGGGATGGTAGTAAAGGGGGTGTATTAGCCCTCAATGTTCAAAACACTTTAACCTTAGGCGCTGATATCAATACCAGTGGAAATGGATTTAAAGGAGGCAAAGGAATTAATACCCTTCTCAGTTCTTATGTCTGTAATATTTTAGATTATTATTTGCCAAGTTCTTCTACTTTAGCAGCATTAAAAGGAGAGGGAATTGCAGATTATTCCTTATTAAGAGCCAGTGGCCGTGGCGCACCTGCCAATGGGGGTGGCGGCGGATTAGATCATAATTCCGGTGGTGGCGGTGGGGGTAATTTTGGCCAGGGCGGTAATGGAGGAAATCAATGGGCTACTTGCCCCGGCCTCGGTCAAAATGGAGGCGTTGGCGGGTATTCATTGAACTATTCAGCCCTACAGAATAAAATATTCTTAGGCGGTGGTGGAGGCGCCG
>JAFDZJ010000102.1 GCA_018266965.1 Bacteroidota bacterium | reverse complement strand
TGGCAATTGTAGAAATGGTACCATCTCCACCAACTGCAACAAAAACATCTATACTATCCGATTTTTTTTTGATAAAATCCTTGGTTCCATCTATCGATTCCGAAATATAAATTATACTTTCCGAACTGTATTGTTGGAGCTTGGTTACAAAAGGTTGATATTTTCCGTTGGACGAATTGGGATTGATGATGAATGCTACATTTTTCATGAAAATAGTTTATTTGAAATTTAGTTAATCACTTTATCTATTACAGACATTAGATTTCTGTGGTATGCCAAATAATTTTTTCTTTGGATATTTAATATTGACGGATCAAGTTGATAATCTTTCCAAAACTCTTTTACATCATCAGAAATTCTTTTTGAAAAAATCATTTTACCTTCATCAGTGAAAGAAATGTATTTCAAATCGAACAATGAATCTATTGTTCTACTCAATAATAATCCGTTATTTGGATCATAAGCTTCGGTTTCGTTCGATTGTATAAATGGTTTGATATGACTTGCAATAAGGACAGGATACGCTAACTTTTCTAAAACACACAACGGTTTTCCGTAAATTTCTTCACATTCTTCTTGAAGTAGATTTTTGTAAAGTCGATGCAAATAGGGGTCTCTTTTTTTAGTAATTAAAGTTAAATCTTCTCCGAAAATTTGTTGAGCGTCTTCTTTGAAATATAAGTCGTCTTTTACAAAAACTAAATCGTCTAATTTTCCAAGAATGTTATATAAATAACCAACTTGATTATACTTTCTTTTTATAAAACCTGTTTTTGTAGCTTCTGCTACATACTTTTGAAGTTCTATTTCGGAAATGAAAGGCTTTTTGTGTGCTTCAATATCAACCAACATCAAAGCGATGATTTCTTCTTTTGACAATTTGCCTTTTTCAATCAATGTTTGTATTAAAAAATTAATTTGTTTTATCGGGGAATCATTGTTTACAGCTCGGTTAAAACTGGAATTTGAGTAAATTATTTTGGAAAGTAATGTTTCTCTTTTCTTATTCGTTCGAGCTTCAATATATTCTTTTGTTTGTGGATGATAAGACAATAAAAATGAATTGATAAATCCCATTTTTACCAATTGGTTTATTGATTTTCGAATTGAAATTAAATTGATTGGGTTTAACTTTTCTACTTCTGTTTGCAAACGGGAGTACTTTTCTTCCGAATACAATTCGTCTTTGTATTCATCAATAAAATCAACACAAACAGCAAGTGTATCCAAAAATTTCTTTCCGTTATAATCCGTGAAAGCATTGGTTAATTTCCAATATTCTTCATAGTTCTGCATTGGCATAGATTTCTTTAGTATTTTCTTGATAAAGCTCGTTTTTTACAATAAACAAAAACTCCTTATTTGTCTTTTTATTGTTTTTACCTGTTATTTGATAGTTATGATTTCTCTCTATTACCTGTACATTGTCAGAGTATTTTTTTATTAAATAAAGTAATTCTTCTTTGCTCGGATAAGATGAGTTGTTATAACTCAAAAACCAATATTTGAAGTTTTTTAATTTTGAAAACAATTTATCAAAAAGCGAAATTACTTCACTTTTACTTACAAAATTATTTTTAAAAGGTTCGGTTTTTGTAGATAAAATATAATCATCAATTAGACCATAAAAACCGAAATAATTATTCATTGTCCCTGTGTAGGGAGGGTCTAGATATATAATGTCGGCTTTTACTTTTTCTATCAAATTAAATATATCATCATTATATGCAATATTATTTTTCTTATTGTCAATAACAGCACTATTATATTCATTAACATTTTCTAAAAAATGATGTTTGAATGATTGATTGTGGTAAGCTCTTTTGCGTTTGTATTTTTTGTAACTGTATTCTTCATCTCTTAACTGAACGATTTTTTCCCAATTTAATGTAAATCTAGAATACGGCATTTTCCGAATCATTGCTCTACGCATTAACGACAATGCTAATGATTTTTTTTCTTTTGAATCTAATTTTTCGATATTACTTCTATATAAATCCAACTCCTTACATTCTTCTGGAAAGAAAAAAACATTAGAATAATTTTCATACATAAATCCCTCAATTGGCTCTCCACTAAAAATGATTTCAATATCTCTATTGTCCAAAAGAGTATTATTATTTTGGATTAAAGCATTTGCAATGTGATAATTTACTTCCAAAACATCATTTGTATAAACTTCCATACCTCTACATTTTGATTCATAACTCAATGAGCAACCACCTGAAAAAGCATCAAAAAGTATTTTTGCATCTTCTGGAAATTGGTCGCAAATCCATTTGGCAATTTTTTCTTTATTACCTATGTAGTTTACTTTTGGATATTTAAACATTTTCACTCATTTTAATGATTATACTTGCGATTGCTTCTGCCATTTTTGGTGGGACAGAATTACCAACTTGTTGTTGTTGCGAAATTTTTGTACCCTTAAAAATAAAATCGTCTGGATATGTTTGCAATTTCGCTAACTCACGCACAGTTAAAGCTCTGTTTTGTTCATAGTGGAAAATCTTTCTCATATCTCCTGTAACACAAACTGAAGGCTCATCGCTTTTGTAACGAATGTACTTTCTAACATCACCCGATTTAGGACGAAGTTTTAATGGGATTTCTTCTCTACTTCCTCCATCAGTAATATAACTCATTTTTTCAAGCATTTGACTTGAATGTGACATTGCAATATGATTAGGGATTTTCGATTCCTCACCATTTGAAAGCATTGGGTAATGATGTAATGCTTCTTTTACAGTTAAATATTTTTCTGTAGTTTTTTCAGGAAATTCTATTTTTTTATTAAGACGAGATCCAATAAAAATCACTCTTTTTCTAATTTGTGGCACACCAAAATCAGCCGAATTTAATATTTTACATTCAACCTTATATCCCAAATTTTCAAAATCGTCGATAATTTCTTTTTTTGTTTCTCCTCGGTTATGATTATACAATCGTGCAACATTTTCCATTACAAAATACTTTGGATTGATAACTTTCACAACACGCACAAATTCTTTGAAAAGTCTGTTTCTTGGATCTTCTATAAATTTTCTACCTATATTTCCAGCAATACTAAAACCTTGACAAGGTGGTCCGCCTATAACTACATCCACATCTCCACCACAGCTTAAAGATTTTATTTCTTCATTTGTTAATTTACAAATATCTTTTTCAATTAGTTGATGATGAGGAAAATTATATTTATATGTTTCACAAAAACTAGGCTCAATGTCAATAGAAAAAATATTTTGAAAACCTT
>JAFDZJ010000101.1 GCA_018266965.1 Bacteroidota bacterium | reverse complement strand
CAGTTTCTTTGATGCCTATATCTACAAAACAACCAAAAGCTGTAATATTATTAACAATACCAGGAACAATCATTCCGACTTGTAAGTCTTCAATCTTTTTTATTTTGGAATCGAATTCGAATATTTTGGCGGATTTTCGAGGATCAAGACCTGGCTTTTCCAATTCTTTCAAAATATCTTTTATCCCCAAAATTCCAATTTCGTTGGTAACAAATTTTTCTGCTTGTAATCGTTTTATATTTTCCTTGTTGGCGATTAATTCTTCTATTTTTATCGCTAATGATTTTGCCATTTCTTCGACAATTTTGTAGGCTTCCGGATGAACGGACGAGTTATCCAACGGATTTTTGGAATTTTTCACTCTCACAAAAGCAGCAGCTTGTTGATAGGCTTTTTCTCCCAACCTTGGCACTTTTTTCAGATCTTTTCTACTTTGGAAAGCTCCGTTTTCCGAACGATAATTCACGATATTATCCGCTATTTTTTCGCCAATTCCAGATACAAAACTCAGCAGAGATTTACTGGCAGTATTCAGGTTTACACCAACAGTATTCACGGTTCGTATAACGGTATTGTCCAATTCTGATTTTAGTTTTGTTGGGTTCACATCGTGTTGGTATTGTCCAACTCCTATGGATTGCGGTTCTATTTTCACCAATTCTGCTAATGGATCTGCCAATCTTCTGCCAATAGAAATTGCTCCTCTAACGGTAACATCATATTGTGGAAATTCTTCCCTTGCTATTTTACTTGCCGAATAGATAGAAGCACCCGCTTCTGAAACTACAAAAACTTGCAATTCTCTATCGAAAGCAATTTTTTTGATAAAATTTTCGGTTTCTCTACTTGCAGTACCATTCCCAATGGAAATAGCTTCGATATGATAAGAGTTGACTAATGATTTTATTTTTTTCATTGCCATTCCAGATTCGTTTTGTGGAGGATGTGGAAATATAGTTTCATTGTGCAAAATATCTCCTTTTTCGTCCAAACAAACTATTTTGCAACCCGTTCTGAAACCAGGATCAATTGCCAAAATTCTTTTTTCACCCAATGGAGAAGCCATCAGGAGTTGTTGTAGATTGTCTGAAAAAATAGCAATAGCTTTTTGGTCGGCTTTTTCTTTTGCTTCTTGCAGAATTTCGTTGGCAATAGCGGGTTCCAAAAGTCTTTTGTAAGCATCTTCTATTGCAATTTTAATTTGTTCGGAAGTTTCGTTATTGGTCTTTATCAATAATTTCTCCATCATTGCAATTATTTCTAATTTTTCTACTTTGATGGCTACTTTTACAACACCCTCTTTTTCTGCCCTCAAAATTGCTAATAATCTGTGCGATGGAATTTTGTTTAATAACTCTTCCCAATCAAAATATTGAGAAAATTTCCGTGCTATTTCTTCCTCTTTTTTTGTCTTTACAACCTTGGTAGAAATAACTGCTTGTCGCTGAAAAATCCTCCTGGCATTTCTTCGGATTGCGATATTTTCATTAGCCCATTCTGCAATTATATCTCTTGCACCTTGCAATGCTTCGTTTGGGTTACAATCATTGGTTACGAACCTATCCACAGTAGTTTCTAATGAAACATTGTTTTGGCTCATAATGATTTTAGCTAATGGTTCCAAACCTTTTTCTCTGGCAGCATCTGCTTTTGTTTTTTTTCTTTTCTTGTATGGCAAATACAAGTCTTCTAAATCTTGCAAATCGAAAGAAATTTCAATTTTTTGTTGTAAATCAGGAGTTAGAAAACCTTGGTCTTCGATTGATTTCAAAATACTCTGTTTTCTTTTTTCAATTTCTTGAAAATTGAGGGAACGATTGTATATTTTTTCTATCTCCACTTCATCTAAATTTCCGGTTTTATCCTTTCTATATCTGGCAATAAAAGGAATAGTACAATCTTCCGCAAACAAAGATAGTGTTGCTTGTATATTGATAATGTCGATAGTAGTCTGTTGCTGAATATATTGTGCTACATTCATAATTTAGATGAAATAAAATTGATTGGTTTTTTAAAAAAAAATGATTAAAATTTTCTTTCTACAACATAATCCAACATTAGGAGTAGAGAAGATTTGGCATCGGAATCCGGAAAATCATTAAGGATATTTTTAGCTTTTTGTTGATAATCTTTCATGATTGAAATAGCATAATCCAAACCGCCAGATTTTTTCACGAAATCTATAAGTTCCTTTACCCTTTTGGGATTATTGTTGTATCTTTTGATTGTTTCAAAATAATATTTGTAATCCTGAGAAGTAGCATTTTTCAATGAATAAATAAGTGGCAAAGTCATCTTTTGCTCTTTGATGTCAATCCCAACAGGTTTGCCAATGATATTGGAACTCAAATAATCAAAAAGATCGTCTTTTATTTGGAAAGCCATACCTGTAAACGAACCGAAATCTTGCATTTTTTTTGCTAAATTTTCATCTGCATTATTGGAGAGTACGCCAATTTCGCAACAAGCAGCAATGAGTGTTGCTGTTTTTTGTCGGATTATTTCGTAATAAACCTCTTCGGTAATGTCTAATTTCCTGGCTTTTTCCAGTTGCAAAAGTTCTCCTTCGGACATCTCACGGATTGTTCTAGCGATTACAGACAACAAATCGTAATCCTTGTGGTCGGTAGAAAGCAAAACCGATTTGGAGAGCAAATAATCTCCTACCAAAACTGCAATTTTATTTTTCCACAAGGCATTGATAGAGAAAAAACTTCTTCTTTTGAAACTTTCGTCCACCACATCGTCATGGACCAATGTTGCGGTATGAATTAGCTCTATCATGGAGGCTCCTCTGTACGATTTTTCATTTACAGGACCCAGTAATTGTGCAGTTAGAAATACAAACATCGGACGCATTTGTTTTCCTTTTGTGGTAACAATAAATCGTGTTACCTTGTCCAACAATGGGACATTACTTTGCATGGAGAGATAAAACTTCTCTTCGAAAAGTTTCATTTCGGTAGCAATTGGTCGTTTGATTTCTTCTACGATTTTGGACACTTATTGGGTAATTAGTTTTTATTATTTCCGTTTTTAGAACTCACAAATATAGCATTATTATTAGAATAGTTACCAGATTTATTTGGTACAAAGTGATTAATTATTTAAAACAAATTCCGAAAATGGAATATGATAAATCGTTTGTTTTTTTGTTCCCAAAGGAGAGTGAAAGGCTTCTCCGGAGATATAAATTCCGGTATCATTAACAGCAATCCCCTCCAATTGGGACAAGAACAAGGTACTTCCCAAGTAATATTTTTGTGGTTTTTCATTAAAAAAAATACCAGAAGAAGTTTCATTACAAATCATCAAAAAAGCTTCCGTCTTTTTGTTATAACCCAACAGGTAAAGTTTTTTTGCATGATACGCTGCATCTGTTACAACAAAATTAGTTGCAAATTCTTCATTGTAAATTGCGGGTTGCAAGTTGGTTTCGTTTGGGTTAATCGTGTAATGTACAATAGTTTTGTTTTCCCAGGCTTTACTGAAAAGGTGTAATTGATTTTCGTGGAAAATCATGGCTTCCAAATCATAATTATTGTTAAGATTTTTTGGTGTGAAATCTTTTTGCTCCGGATAATAAAAAGATACTGTTGAAATGGAGTCTGTAATAATTTTTATTGATGAAACTGGGATTTTATAAATTTTTAAATCTTTTCGAGTACCCCGATTATTTCCAAAATCGCCGATATACATGTTGTTTCCCGAAAATGCAAGTGCTTCCCAATCTATATTGGGGACAGGAATTGATATAGTCTGAATAATTTTTCCATTTTCAGCATTGATTTGGTATAATTCCGAAGGGTTGCCACCATCGTTTAGGGTAAATAATTTTTCTCCGAAAAAACCAAGTCCTGAATTTTCTTGTAACGAGTCCGAAAGTACTGCAATTTTGAAATTCCGAAGTGGTAATTTTTTTGTTTCTTGAGCAGGTATCGAACTGAAAAGAAATACCAAACCCAACCAACACCAACGAAATGCTAACATGGTAAATTAATTTTCGCCAGTTTTATTTGCCAATTGTCCACAAGCTGCATCAATATCTCCGCCACGGCTTTTTCTTACCATAACAGTAATGTTTGCTTTTTCCAATTCTCGCACATATTTCTCTTCGGCTTTTATACTTCTGTGGTCAAATTTTCCTTCTCCAATTGGGTTGTATTGTATCAAATTAACTTTTGATGGAACTTGTCGGCAGAATTTTATCAGGGCTTGTATGTCTTCATCTCCATCATTTATTCCGCCCCAAACACAATACTCAAAAGTGATAACCGAACCGGTTTTTTTGTACCAATATTGCAGAGCTTCCATAATTTCGGTTAGTGGAAATTTTTCGGAAAAAGGCATGATTTCGTTTCTTTTTTTCTCGATTGCCGTGTGTAGTGAAAGGGCTAATTTCACTTTCAAATCCTCATCAGCAAGCATTTTTATCATTTTGGGGATACCGGAAGTAGAAACTGTTATTCTTCTTGGCGACATACCCAAACCTTCGGGTTTTGTAATTTTTCTGATGGCTTCAACTACATTTTTATAATTCATCAAAGGCTCTCCCATTCCCATAAATACGATATTGGAAAGAGGTCTGGAAAAATAATTTATACTTTGCCTATCGATTAGGGCGACTTGATCTACTATTTCTGCAACCTCCAAATTTCTCATTCTTTTCAGTTTGGCTGTTGCACAAAATTCGCAATTCAGAGAGCAACCTACCTGAGAAGAAACACAAGCTGTGGTGCGGGTTTCGGTGGGTATCAATACAGATTCTACCAATAATCCATCATGAAGTTTTACCCCATTTTTTATGGTACCATCTTTGGATTTTTGCATAAGATCTACCGAAACGGGATTGATAACGAAATTTTTTTCCAATATTTCTCGAAGTGGTTTGGAGATATTAGTCATTTCATCAAAAGAATGAAGATTTTTACTCCACAACCAATCATAGACTTGCTTGGCACGGAAAGCCTTGTCGCCAATGGAAATAAAATAATCGGTTAGTTGGTCTAATGAGAGGGTGCGAATATCTTTCAAAACAAAAAATTTGGAAATGCAAAGATAAGGGTTTTTGTAATGGGAAAAATGAGTAGATTGATTTTGGTTAAACTTATCAATTTTTGTTCACTACATGACAAAAATATAAAATATTGAAAATCAATAAATTAACTGTTAAAATATTTGTGTAAACGACTGATATTCAGTATATTAGAGGAATATTTCCACACATTTCTCTATGAAAAAGAAT
>JAFDZJ010000100.1 GCA_018266965.1 Bacteroidota bacterium | reverse complement strand
TCCGAATTGTTGCCGATAATCGCAATCCTGGTCTGTTGTTGAAATTTGTTAGTCAAAATTTTTTAGAATATTAATTATTATTTTCTTCTAATTTTTTTGCTTTCAATTCTTGGTCGTAATCGTACAAGATATTGAAGTCGTTGGTTTGTTCTATGGCAGTCATTATTTTTTCTAGAATTTGTTGAGCATTTTCATTCTCATAATCTATTGTTAATGGTGCTTTGAATTCTAATGTTGGTTTTACCCCTGTTACTTTTACCCTCAATCCTTTTTTGTCAAAAGCTCTTCTGAAACCATTTATTTTGATAGGTATTACGATAGGTTTTTGATTTTTAATTAGTTTTGCTGTTCCTTTTCTTCCTTGTGCAAAAGCCGTTGTAGTACCTTGTGGAAATGTAATAACCCAACCATTGGAAAGGGCTTTCATGATATTGTCCACCTCATTCAGATCGACCATTCTATTTACATTTTTTCCTTCGGTACGCCAGGTTCTTTTTACGGTAACTGCTCCTGCAAGTTTGAAAATTTTGGAAAGAATTCCTTTGTTCATAGTTTCTTCTGCTGCAACATAATAAAAATCTACCTTGGGATTGAGGAGATAGACAGGGTTTTTTATGGAGTTCATGTAGCCGTTGTTTGCAGCACAAAAAGCGTGATACATAGCAGCTACATCTGCGAAATAAGTTTGGTGATTGGATACGAAAAGCACATTGGAGTCAGGTAATCCTACAAGATACTCGGTACCTGATATTTTTAATTTATTAAAGCCATTGAATCTTCTATAGGATACCATTCCTAATATGAAAATAATCAATCTTTTTAGTACATATATATGTCCAAACGCATCTGTAAATATGTTTTTCTTCGCCATTTTTCTGCAATCAATTAATTTACAAAAATATTATAAATTTTTGAGTATATGACTAAATTCTGACAATATCATAGAAGTAGCACCCCAAATGTATTTTCCATTGAATTCTATAACAGGTACTTCTATACCTCTGGAACTGGGCAAAATCTTTAATTGGGGTTCCATACTTAGGTTCAAAATATCATTAACAGGAATTTCTAACAAATCTGTAGCTTCGGTTTTTTGTAGGTAAAAGGAAGGATTTTTTTTGGTAAATGAAATAAAAGGGTGTACAAAAAAATTACTTGGAGGAATGTACATGGGAGTCATCTCACGAATTATTTTTATGAAATTTTTTTCTATTCCTATTTCTTCAGATGTTTCTCGGATTGCTGTTTCGGCAAAATTGGCATCTTCCGTTTCTCTGCTCCCTCCCGGAAAAGATATTTGTCCGCTATGTTTGTCGTGTAGGTTGATGGTTCTTTGCATCAAAGGGAAATACCATTGGTCGTTTTTTAGATATAATAAAATATTAACAGCTGCCATTCGTGGATTTTTTTGTAATATTTCATCGTAAGAAAAAATAGGTCTATACGGAGGAGAATATATTTTGTGTGCATTTTCTCCGGACAATTCTGCCGATTTTATTTTTTCTAATAAATTTTTCCCTATGTTCTTCATTTTATTCTGTTTGATATAAATGTTTTTCGTTTTCAATAATTTTAATAAATAACATTATCGTTCATCATTAAAAAAAAATTGTGATTTTCTTTTGAATTAATACCCGTTTTCCAACGATTTGTTTTGCAATAAAGCAAGAGCAGAAGAAGTCCCTATTCTTTTTACACCCATTTCGATCATTTTTACAGCTTCCTGTGGTGTCCTTACTCCACCTGCTGCTTTCACGGGTAGTTTTCCGGCGTTTTTCAACATTATTTCTATTCCTTCTACTGTTGCTCCGTTGGGTTGATTGTTTTTGGTTACAAAAAATCCTGTAGAAGATTTTACAAAAACATTATTCTCCTGTCCAGGGAATTTTTCCGAAACAGTTGTTGATATTAATTTTGTTAGCGTTGCAATTTCTTGATTGTTGAGAGCTGCAATTTCTATAATCCATTTTGCAATCTTGTGATTGTCCAAGCAAAGCTGGGTGCAAGAAATAATTTCGGATTTTATAAGTTCCAAATTACCTTCCAGAAATGCGGGGTAATTGACAACAAAGTCCAACTCGTCGGCACCGTCTTTTATTGCTTTTTTCGCTTCTTCCAACTTGTCATCAATAGAGTTGGTTCCTTCATGAAATCCTATTACTGTTCCCAATTGCACGGTGGAGTTTTTCTCGTTGAGGTAAGTTCTTATTTTGGCTACGAATTTCGGACGAATCATTACTGCGAAAATTGAGTTTTGTATGGCTTCGTCTGTTAAATTTAATAAAATTGAAAAAGTTTCATCATCGGAAAGTCCGGATTGTTCATTGGTTTTCAGATAGGTAGAGTCTAAGTATTGTGCGATGTTCATTGGGTAGAATTTAATTTATCAAATTTAAAAAAAATAAAAAAGATATTCAAGAAAAAGAGTTCGAGAAATTTCCCCGAACTCTTACTGTAAAATTATGATGATGAAAAAACTAATTATAGTTTATACGAAAGTGTGAAATAGAAATTTCTTGGTGCAAT